>CAITEF010000507.1 GCA_903891315.1 uncultured Rhodospirillales bacterium
CACTTCGACATCCGCTAGATGCTTGGGCAAAAGCTCCCATTCATCCTCGATGCAACCATCCTTCGTGTGGGCATAATGCACTGGCATTGGTCACAGCATTCCCATTGTGCTGATCAAACTTCGACCAGCACAATGGATTTTGCCAACGCAAATTTAACGTGCGCCTTCTGGGTAGCGCCTGTGTAGTGAAGTGGTTGTCATTCGGTATAAGCGGCTACGCCTCCTCGCAATGACGGCATGGGAAGTGCATTCTCTTTTTGTTCTTGATTTCGACCACGCCCTGTGGTTAGACGCTGCCAATGGCTGTCACCCTCTCCCACCCTGAATCGGACCCGATCACCGCAGGCCTGCGGGCGATCTTGCGTGCGATTCTGGGCGAGTTGGGGATGTGGCAATTGTCGAACCCGCAGAAGGTGTTGGCTTGGGGTCGGATCAACGCAGCGTTCCGGGGGATCGAGCGGATGCTGGCGCGGTTTCGCGCGGGCAGGCTGCGGCAGGTGACATCCCGGGGCGTGACACAGAAGCCGCGAGAAGCCCGACAAAAGCCGCCGACGATCTTGCCGCGCAAATTCGGCTGGCTGGTGGCGGCGGGAAAGCATCAGGCGGCGTGCTATGGCGGCCAATTGAAGCATCTGCTGAACGAGCCGGAGATGCAGGCCTTGCTGGCGGCTTCTCCGCAGGCGAAGCGGATATTGCGGCCTCTGTGTCGGGCATTGGCGATTGAATTGCCGTGGACGGTGACAGCACCGCGCCCGCCCAGGCTGCGCAAACCTCGAAAGCCGCGTCCGAAGCCGGAGCCCTTTAAGATTCCGCTGCCGCGTGGGGTGATCACTTGGGCAAGGCGGGAGAAGGCTTTGGAAAATGCCAGGAAGCGGCGGGGATGACGCTGGATCTGATTGTTCCGGGTAATTATTGAAATGTTTTGCCGTCATTGGGACGGGAGCGAGGAACACTGGGAGTGTCTGATGTTGATCGCACATCTCATGCCGCCAATTCGTCACCCTGAGCGAAGCGTTAGGGTCCAGAAGACGAAGGCCCGGCTCTATGACATCTGGACCCTGACGCTTCGCTCAGGGTGACGGGGGGGGTGAGGGAAGAGCGTGGTGCTAAAACTCCATCATCTTGGCGTGCCCGCCATCCACAATTCTTGCCGGTTGCGGCATATCGGCGGCGGCGGCGGCCAATTGGCGCTGCAAATCCACCCGCAGGAACGGCTTGAGCACAATCCCCGCGGGCTGGACCGAACGCATCCGGGCAATCGATTCGACATCGCCCGACCCGGTCAGGAACACCACCCGCGCCGAACTGCGCGCCTGGATGGCGCGGGCCGTTTCTACACCATCCCGCCCGCCTTTGAGGCGCAGATCCATCACCACCACATGCGGCTGATGCTGATCGACCAGTTCCAACGCACGCTCCGCCGAAGCAGCCGACCCCACCAGATCGTAATTCAGCCGCCGTACAATCGAGGCGATTGTCATCGCCACCAATTCCTGATCCTCGACGATCAGCAGCCTTTTGCCAGTGCCGGGCATGCCAAGCTCCATCCGTTCCGACTTGGGCGAGACTGACCGGGAAAGCTTAAGCAGAGCTTAAGGAGCGCGCGCTATTCCACCCCTGGCCGGAGTTTGTGTTCAACGATGGTGGCGAACACCCCTGCCCCATGCGGGATCGCCTCGTCGTTGAAATCGTAGAGCGCGTTGTGCACCGGGGCACTGGCCTCGCCATTGCCGACATTGATGTAGGCGCCACGGCACGCCTCCAACATGAAGCTGAAATCCTCCGAACCCATCAAAGAAGGACCGTTGCGATCAACATTCTCATCACCCACCAGCACCGCGGCGGCATCGGCAAATTGGCCGGTTTCTTCGACATCGTTGACCAGCGGGGCGAACAGGAAGCGGAAATCGAGCGTGGCGATGGCACCGTGCGCCTCGGCAATCGAGGTGGCGACGATGCGCAACCGGTCCTCCATCTTGCTCATCGTCTCGCGCCTGAACGCCCGCGCGGTCCCGCGCAAAACGGCACGATCAGGAATCACGTTGTAGGCGGCTCCCGCCTCCATGCAGGTGATGCTGAGCACGGCGGTATCGGTCGGTTTCACATTGCGCGAGACGATGCTTTGCGCGGCATTGATGATCCCGGCGGCGATGACCACGGGATCGACGCTCTCCTCGGGGCGTGCGCCATGCGCGCCACGGCCGTCGATGGTGATGTCGAAAAACGCGCCCCCGGCCATCATCGCGCCCGGTCGGATGGAGAATTTGCCCACGGCAAGACCCGGGCGGTTGTGGATGCCGAACACCGAATCACAGGGGAAGCGGCTGAAAAGATCGTCTTCGATCATCGCCGTCGCCCCACCAAGTCCTTCTTCGGCGGGCTGGAAGATGAAATTGACCGTCCCGTTGAAACTGCCCTGCTCGGCGAGATAGCGCGCGGCCCCCAGCAGAATGGTGGTGTGACCGTCATGCCCGCAAGCATG
>CAITEF010000508.1 GCA_903891315.1 uncultured Rhodospirillales bacterium
AAGTGATCTTGGTGCGGGAACACCTGGACCGGCTTGCCCATCGACATGGCAAGGCACTCATTGACTTGATTCTCCTCCATCGCCTCGGGCATGTCGACCAGCAGCGACTCGGGATCAGCCCACTTGATGAGCTTGAGGCCGGCCAGTTCCACCTCCCGCGCCTTCCACAGCGCGGGGTTCACCATCATACGTGACTGAATGTAGTTGATCTGCGCCCAGCGTTGCTGGTCCGAATAGATCGTGGGATCGGACACGGGCTGAATGTCGCACGGCCCCTCGTAGTCGGACCGGCGAACCATGATTTCTTTGCCGCCGGCGTCGACTTTGAGCGTTTCGGGCAAGTAGAGCCGATTGAGGCGATGCAGCCCCATGAGCAGGTGATTGAACGCGGCGTGCGCCCTGCCATGGATGGCGCTGAACACAACCAGCCCCTCCTCGACGCGCGACATCTGCGTTCCGACCGGGACGGGCGATGGCCCCTGGTTGGGCGTGTCGTCCATCGACGTCCGCACCACGCCGCGGGCCGCCTCGACCACGAAACCCAGCAACTGAAACAGCACCGGGCTGGGCTGGTTGAACGGGAACGGCATGATGGCTTGCCGGATGTCCGTCGTCTCCAACGGCACGTCGATTTCAACCAACGAACCGATCGCTGGCGAGATGGATTTGCCCGATACGCCAGAGCCCTTGCGGAACACGCCGCTGACCGAGGTGTTGACCAAAGCCGAGTCGAGCAAGGCCCGCAGCGCGCCTGTCGCCGTAGCGGACAAACCGCCGATGAGCTGCGGGAAGCCGATGGACAGGGCGCCGCGCCACGGCAGAAATGGGAACTCGAAGTCGTGCTCGATCGGCTCGAACGCCTCGTCGCCTTCTTCCCAGCAGCGATACATCGCCACCATGGCTTTGTTGTTGAAGTCGATCGTGATGAGGTAAGGACAGATGTCGCCAGCCTTCTCGACGTCGAGGGCCTGCTCGATCTCGTCGGTGATTTCCAACATCACCATGGTCTCGTAGACGGTTCGGTCGCCATCCTGGTTGTCGCCAGGATCTTCTACGCCCTGGATCTTGTCGTTGGCCGCCTGTGACCGGCTGGGCTCCTCCAATTGCGACGGCGGCGCATCGCCGGTGTCAATGTAGAGGCCCTGCTTGATCCGGCGCTTGAAGTCGACCGCGCTTACCGTGTCGGCATAGGTTCGCCGGCTTGCGGAGCGGAAGTCCGCCGCGGCAAACGGGATATACATCTTGTCGACCGCGCGGAACTCCATGCGCGGCCGCTTCAGGCGATGATCCCACCAGAGGTGGATAAACTGGCTGCCACCCAGCGGAACCTGGGTAAACGTGGTCTCCAGCACTGACCGCGCTTCAACAATTTGCGTGGTGATCTGGTAGTTGAGGTGCTCCGTTTTGCGCTTGGCCCGCTCGGTCTTTTCGTCCGTCACGACGCCGACGATCTTGGGCTTGACAGGGCCGGACGGCGGGAAAATTTCTTTCATAATCCGCGCGTTGTAGTCGACGCACGCTTCGGCCATCATGGGATGCACCACCCGCGACGCACCCTCGAAGTCCGCGCCGCCCGGGGCGTCCTTGCCCATGCCGGTGCGTTTCAGACCTTCCTCGTACTGCTTGTCGCGCTTTTCGCGGGCTTCTTTGTCTTGCTCGACCTTGCGCAGCAGGTCCGTGACGATCTTGGTCTTGACGTAGCTGGGCAGGATCGCGGCAAGGTTGTCATAGAAGCCGCTGTCCGACGGCGTCGATTCTTTGCGCTCGCCCGGCAGATCGACCCACGAACCGCCGGCTTCGTCCTCTGGCCCCATAACGATCTCGTCGGGGTCAGACGCGACATCCACGTATTCATCGACGTCGATGCCCCCCATCGGCGTCGATACGGCATCGGCGCGGCGATCAGGCGGCAAGGTGTTGGGGTCGTGCGCGGCCATGGCAGTCCACTGCTGAAAGGCGACAGGGGTCCACCAGCGGGCTTGCGCCGAATCAGGAATGCGACACTATCACGGCACGGCGCTTGCCGCCATCAATGCAGCGTTGGCCCTGGCGATTGCAGGTAGCCAATAATTTTCCGAATGAACTCGGCCGCGACCGACTGCGCCGCCTGTTCCGCCGTTGGCTTGCCGTCCTCCCGCGCAACATGCATATCATATCGAAACCGCATGTTTACGCGCCGGCCAGATTGAAACATGCCGCGCATCCGCTCCGCGTCGCGGCTGTCATACGTCGCGACATACGCCACGCCAGCGTGTTGAAATTTCAGGGTTTCAACCGTCGGATCGCTCATCGACGCGCTCTCCCATGTGTTGATGCCGCAACTGGTCGATCAGGTAGCTGCCCGGCGAATCGGCCTGCAGCAATTGGTCGTAATGCTCTTTGCCCGCAGTCGGGTAGCGATATGCCGCGCCTGGGATGCCGCCGGCGCCCTTGAACCGGATGTAGAGCGCGGCGCCGTCATGGCCCACGGAATGAACGTTGGACGATTGCACAGGCGTCATGATGGGCAGGACGGTGATGGGCACGGCAATCATTCTCCGTAAGGGTTTCGTCGCGTCTTAGCCTCGATCGCCATGTACTCGCGCTCGGCCTCCTCGATCTTCCTGGCCCGCTCCTCCTCATAGTCGATCGTTTCGGCGTCCGGCTTGGCTTCAAGCATGCCGCGGTCCCGGAGGTAAAGCATTGCCGACGTGAGGGCATCAACCTGGTCGTCATGCTCGGTCGTGCCCGGCCCAGCATAGCCGCACACTCTTCCAGGAAGGGATCAACCCAATCGCGCGGCAGCCCCTTCCGCTCGGGCAGCGCGCTCTCTGGCACGAACAGCATGCCCTGCTTGACCAGGGGGGCAATGGCGTGTGCCCGCTGCATCTTGGACTGGTTGCCGGGGTTGAACGGCCATGTCGGCACGCCGTAGACGACAAGCTGCTGGCGCATTGAGATGCCGCTCGACTTCTCCTCAATGAGCACGATGTCGGCTTTCCGCCCCGGTCGCTTGCCCCATTTCGTGCTGTGCTGCTTGCGCGCCTTGTCCAGCAGATCGGGAAAACCGAGCCGGTAGGTCCATGCCTCGCACAGCAGGGCGGCATACTTGGTCCTGATGCCGCGCCGGCGCCGCTCCGCCTCGTCGAACGCCGCGTTGGCGTTGAACACCCCGAGGACGATGCAGGCGGTCGGGTCAGTCTTTTGCTTCTTGGCGTCCCAATTGTGTTCCGAGAACGCCGTGTCATACGACTCGATGATGAAGCTGAACTCGGGCAGCGGGCGATCGGCCGGCCAAAGCTGCATCCATTGACGGCGAAAAATCGCGGTCTGCTCGTCCTCGTCGAGATAGGCCGCCTCGATCTCGCGCCGCCCCGCCTGCGTCCCAGCCAGAGCGAGCAGCTTGCTGCGGAATGCTTCGGACAGGTTCGGCAGGTTGTCGTAGGACGTCCTGACCACGACGTTGGTGCGCGGCACTTTCTCCAGGCGCTTCAGGAACGGCACGGGGCGCAGCGGGGGCGTGGTGCCCATGACAGCGCGGGCCGGCTTGCCGGAAGGGTGCGGCAGGCGCAGCCCGAGCTGGGCGTTTGTCATCGCGGTTTCGAGGTTGCCCGCCGGCCTGTCCCACGCGGCGATTTCGTCGCAGATCATGTTGTGGCACTGCGGGCCGCGCAGTCGATCGCCGTCCTCCGTGGCGCTGAACCCTCGGATCAAACCGCCGTTCTTGAACTTTAATTCGTGGAACGATTTGTTGTAAGCGGCATCCCACGACTCATGTAGCAAGCATTCGACAGGCACTACGTTGCGAAATCCCGCGTCGCCTTCAAATATTGTGCCGCGAACGTCGTTCTTTGTTGGCGCGATTGCATGGCCGATGAGGTCGGGATACTCCCACATTTCCCACCAGAGCCATTCTGTCTCTGCCTTAGTCTTACCAAATCCGCGCCCGCATCGAAATATGGTCACAAGCCAATCAAGATCCGGCTTGGGAATCTGCATCCCCTTGCTGTTGTGATGGTAGCGCGCCTCGATCAGCCACTGGCGGCGATGCTCGGCGGCTGCGAGGTCCGCGTCATCCAACGCGCCGTCGAGGCGGGCGCCGTCCATCAGGCTGCTTCGACGCGCCGCCGCGCCCGCATCTTGTCCGCCCAGCGACGCCAGTCATCCGCGGGACTGAAATAGACGGTGGGCTGGCCGACATGGCGCCATGCGACCGTGCCTTCGCACAGCACGTTCTCGACAAGCCGCCCCCGGCTCAACAGGCTGCCCAACCCAAGGGCGCGGTCGACGATCCACGTTTCGCCAGGCTGCGGCTCAGCGAGCATTTTCGACGGCGTCAACGTGCGCTCGCGCCGCCTCGGCAATGTGTTCCGCTTGGAGCTGCTCGACCAGGACGTTCAGCTTGAGCCGGTCGGAACGCGGCACGGTTTGCGCCACCAGTTTGACCACCAGGAGCAGCAACTTGTCGCGGGTTGAGACGAGATGGGTCATGGAAACGGTGCTCCCGCGTCAATGACGCGGCGGACCAGGGACGCCATCCCGATAATCCAGATCGCTGCGTTGCCGGCCGCGAACAGGGTGACGCCGATAATGGGCCACCAGCTTCGCCCGGCCGG
>CAITEF010000509.1 GCA_903891315.1 uncultured Rhodospirillales bacterium
AGCATCGCCAATGACGTGGCGAAGTATTTCGCCATCATCCCGGCGATGTTCCTGGCGTTCTATCCACAGTTGCAGGCGCTGAACGTGATGGGCCTCGCGACACCGCAATCAGCAATCCTGTCGGCGATCATCTTCAACGCTCTGATCATCGTGGCGTTGATCCCGCTCTCGCTGAAGGGCGTGAAATACCGCGCGATCGGCGCCTCCTCGCTGCTGGGTCGCAATCTGCTGGTCTATGGGCTGGGCGGCATTGCCGCCCCGTTCATCGGCATCAAGCTGATCGACCTCCTCGTCTCCCATCTTGGCCTCGCCTGAGGAGCTCGCACATGTTTACGCATCTTCGTCCTGCTCTGGTGATCATTGTGATCTTCACCCTGATCACCGGTCTCGCCTACCCGCTCGCAATGACGGGGGTCGCCAACCTGATCTTCCCGACACAGGCCACCGGCAGCTTGGTGTCCAAGGGCGACACTGTGGTCGGCTCGGCGCTGATTGGGCAAAACTTCACCAAGCCGGAATATTTCCACGGTCGCCCATCGGCCACCACCGACACCGATCCTGCTGACTCCACCAAGCAAATCCCGGCCCCCTACAACGCATCGAACTCCGGCGGATCGAACCTGGCTCCCACCGCCAAGGCGCTGGCCGACCGGGTGAAAGCGGATGTCGAGGCGTTGCAGGCGGAGAACCCGGGCGTTGCGGTGCCGGGCGATCTCGTCACCAGTTCGGCCAGCGGGCTTGACCCGGACATCTCGCCGGATGCGGCCCGCTTCCAGATCAAGCGCGTCGCCAAGGCACGCAACCTGCCGGAAGCCACGGTGGCCGATCTGGTGACGCAGCGCATCGTCGGCCGAAGGTTCGGGTTGCTCGGTGAGCCACATGTCAACGTGCTGGCGCTCAATGTGGCGCTGGACGACCTCAAGAAGTAAGCTTCGGTGATGTCTGACCGTGACGGCCGCCCCTCGCCAGATGCCCTGCTGAAAACGATCCAGCAGGACCGGCGGGGGCGGCTGAAAATCTTCCTCGGTGCCGCCCCCGGCGTCGGCAAGACATTCGAGATGCTCACCTCGGCGCATGAGAAGCTTCGCGAAGGCGTCGATGTGGTGGCGGGCGTGGTCGAGACACATGGCCGGGCGGAAACCGAGGCGCTGCTGGTCGGCCTGCCGATCATTCCGCGCCGGAAAATCACCTACAAAGGCCGCGACCTGGACGAGATGGACATCGACGCCATCCTCGCCCGCCACCCGGCACTCGTGCTGGTCGACGAACTTGCCCACACCAACGCGCCGGAAAGCCGCCACGAGAAACGCTACCAGGATGTCGAGGAACTCCTCGCCGCCGGGATCGATGTCTGGAGCACGCTGAACATCCAGCATGTTGAGAGCCTGAATGACGTGGTCGCACAGATCACCCGCATTCGGGTGCGCGAGACAGTGCCGGACAACGTGGTGGATCAGGCGGCTGAGATTGAGGTGATCGACCTCACGCCCGACGATCTGATCCGCCGCTTGCGCGACGGCAAGGTCTATGTCGCCAAGACGGCGAACCGGGCGCTGGGGCATTATTTCTCACCGGGGAACCTCACCGCCTTGCGCGAATTGGCGCTGCGGCGGACGGCGCAGCGTGTTGATGCGCAGTTGATCGATCACATGCAGGCGCATGCGATCCAGGGGCCATGGGCGGCCGGGGATCGGGTGTTGGTCTGCGTCGATCATCGCGGGGCAGCGCCGTTGGTGCGCTATGGGCGGCGGATGGCCGAGCAGTTGCGGGTGCCCTGGGCGGTGCTGCATGTCGAGACAGCGCAGCACCGTGCGTTGTCTGACACGGAGCGCGACCGGATTGCCGAGACGATGCGCTCAGCGGAACGGCTCGGCGCTGAGGCGGTGACGATTCCGGGCAGCGATGTGGCCGCCGATGTGGTGGCGTATGCACGCGCGCACAACTTCACCCATATCGTCACCGGCCACACCAATGCGCACCGCTGGTGGCAGCCCTCAATCTCCGAGCGGTTGATGCGGCTGGCCTCCGATATTCCGGTGCATGTACTGGGCACCAAGCCGGAGGACGGAGCGGGCAAATCCATTCTGCGATTGGCGACCATGCCGAGCCCAGGGCCGGTTCTGGGCAGCATGGCGCTGGTTGCCGCCGCGACCGGTGTGGGCATCGGGCTACGGCAGGTGTTGAACTCGTCCTCGATTGGGATGGTCTACCTCACCGCCGTGTTGGTGTCGGCGACGACTTACGGGTTGATCCCCTCGCTTGCGGCGTGTCTGGCGGCGACGCTGGCCTATAATTTCTTCTTCCTGGAGCCGCTGTATAGCTTCACCATCGCCGACCCGGAGAACGTGGTCGCGTTGTTCTTCTTCACGGTGACGGCAGTGATCGCCTCCAATGTCGCGGCTCGGATGCGGGCGCAGGCGGTGGCGGCGCGGGCGCGGGCGAAGACGACCGAGGAGCTGTATCAGTTCAGCCGCAAGCTGGCCGGGATCGGCAATCTGGATGATCTGCTCTGGGCGACGGCGTATCAGATCGCGGCGATGCTGAAGGTCCATGTCGTGCTGCTGCTGCCGGAGGCTCCGGACAGCGAGCAATTGCTGGTCTGCTCGTCCTATCCGCCGGAGGACACGCTGGACGAGGCCGATCTCGCCGCAGCCCATTGGGCGTGGCAGGCCAATCGCCCGACCGGGCGCGGCTCGGACACACTGCCCGGCGCGCGCCGCCTGTTCGTGCCGTTGCGCACCGGCAGCGGCCCGGTGGCGATTGTGGGCATTGACACCGCAGAGGGTCAGACGACGCCGCTTTCGCCCGATCAGCGGCGTTTGCTCGATGCGCTGGGGGATCAGGCGGCGGTGTCGATTGAGCGGATGGTGCTGGCTGCCAATGTGGAGAAATCCCGACTCTCGGCGGAGACCGAGCGGCTGCGCGGCGCGTTGCTGACCTCGATTTCGCATGATCTGCGCACGCCGCTTTCCGCCATTCTGGGGGCGGCCGGGACACTGCTTTCGTATCGCGAGACGCTGTCGGAGAAGGACCAATCCGAGTTGCTGACAACGATTTCCGACGAGGCGGAACGGATGGGGCGGTTCGTGGCCAATCTGCTCGACATGACACGGCTTGAATCCGGGGCCGTCGCGCTCAACCGCGAGCCTGTCGATTTGGGCGAATTGATCGGCAGTCTGCTGCGGAGGGCAGCGAAGATTTTGGCGCATCATCATGTCAAACTCGATGTCGCCGACCGGTTGCCGACGCTGTTGCTCGATGAGGTTTTGCTGGAGCAGGCTTTGTTCAACCTGCTCGACAACGCCGCCAAATATTCGGCACAAGGCACCACGATCACATTGCGCGCCTGGTTCGACGCGCCGGAGCGGAAAGTGATTCTGCAGGTGTTGGACGAGGGGTTGGGCATCCCACCGGAGCATTTGGAGGCGATCTTCAAGAAGTTCTTCCGCGTCCACGCCACCGACCGCACCCGCGCTGGCACCGGGCTCGGTTTGGCGATCTGCCGGGGCTTCATCGAGGCGATGGGCGGGCATATCGAGGCATCCAATCGCAGCGACTGTTCGGGTGCGGTGTTCACCGTGTCACTGCCTACCGGAGACGCACCATGGCGGCCTTGATCCTGATCGTCGATGACGAGCCTGCCATCCGCCGCCTGTTGCACACGGGGCTGTCGGCTGAGGGGTTCCGCACCGAGGACGTTGAGACGGCGACGGCGGCGCTGGCGCTGCTGCGGCAAGGCCATCGAGACGTTGATCTGGTGGTGCTCGATCTCGGCCTGCCCGATCTCGATGGGTTGGACGTGGTGCGCACCATTCGCAGCTTTTCCAGCGTGCCCATTGTGGTGCTGTCGGCGCGGGATGATGAGCGTGGCAAGGTGGCGGCGCTGGATTTGGGCGCGGATGACTATGTCACCAAGCCGTTCGGCATGGCCGAGTTGGTCGCGCGCATCCGCACCGGGCTGCGGCATCGGCTGGCGCAGGAAGGTGCGGTTCCGGTGTTTCGCAGCGGGCGGCTGTCGGTGGACATGGTGCGCCGTATCGTCCGGCTGGGGGATGCGGATATTCATCTCTCGCCGCGCGAATACGACATCCTCAAGCTGTTGGTGATGTATGCCGGGCGGGTGCTGACCCATCGATTCATCATGGGAAAGCTGTGGGGCGCGGGGGGCGACGTGCAGCAGCTTCGTGTTTATGTTCGCCAAATCCGCCAGAAGATCGAAGCCAATCCCGAGCAGCCCAGCCTGTTGTTGACCGAGACAGGCATCGGCTACCGCTTGGCTGAACTGCCGTTGGATTCTGAACAGGACCGATCCGCACATCCATGAGCCATCTTGAAATGCCAGAAGCCCCGCTCGCCCAGATGGACGTGCTGATCGGGCTGCGTCCTGCCAACAAATCCGCACTTCTCGTGGACCTCGCCCGCAATGCGGCCCTGGCTGCGGGACAGCCCGCCGAGACAATCGCTGCCGCCCTCGCCGCGCGTGAGGCGTTGGGCAGCACCGGGATCGGCAGAGGTGTGGCGGTGCCGCATGCGCGGATGGCGGGACTGACGCAGGTGGTCTGCCTTCTCGCGATGCTGACCAAGCCGATCACGTTTGAATCGGTGGACGGCAAGCCGGTGGATGTCGTCTTCCTGCTGCTCAGCCCCGCTGATGCAAGTGCCCAGCATCTGGCAACCCTGGCGGCGGCCACCCGACGCCTGCGCAGGGCCGAGACCATCGCCGCCCTTCGCGCCGCAACCTCGCCACAGGCAGCGTTGGCGGCGTTCTTGGCGGCTGAATAGACCCAAGCCCCCCCCGATGCGCCGCGTGGCGGAATGCGGCAGGATGGGGATATCGGCTGTTCGTGCGGGGGCTGCGTGACAGAGCATTATGATGTCGTGGTGGTCGGCGGCGGCTCGGCAGGTGTGGCGGCGGCGGTCGGGGCTGCGCGGCTTGGCGCGCGCACGCTGCTTGTTGAGCGTTATGGGTTTCTGGGTGGTGCGGCCACGCATTCCATCGTGCTGGCCTATTGCGGGCTCTATGCCGCCTCGGCCGCGACGAAGCCGACATTGCTGGTGGGCGGCGTCGCATCCGAGGTGCTGCGCCATGTGGCGGATATCGGGGTCGATTTCGTCCCGCGCCAATCCGCGGGCTCTGGCAATTGGGTGTTACCACTCAACCCCGAAGCGTTGAAAATCGGGCTTGATCGGGTGAGTGCGGAGGCTGGCGTGGAGATGGCGGCGCATACCAGCTTGATTGGGGCGACGGTTGAAGGTGAGCGCATCACCGCGATCACCGTGGCCGACCCGGCGGGGCTGCGCGAGGTGAGTGGAACAGCGTTTGTCGATGCGAGCGGGGATTCGGCGCTGGCATTCGCCGCTGGACTGCCGCCATCACCGCGCTATCCGGCAAGCCATCAGACAGCTCCGGCATCATTTCCAATCCGGATTGGCGGGATTTCGGGCGAGTTGGAACTTGACCGGGCTGCGATTGCCGCCGCCCTCGATGCCGTGGATGACCCGCCAGGTCGGGCGGTTTTGCGGCGGCTGGGGAGTTTCATCACGCGGCTGCCGGGCAGCGACGATCTGTGGTGGCTGGTGATCGATCTGATCACCGATGGGTTGAGCGGGACGGATATGGCGCTGGCCGAACGGAACGGTCGGGCCTTGGCGTGGCGGGCGGTGGCGCGGCTGCGCGAGGCGGTGCCGGGCTTTGCGCGCGCCAATATCGTCGCCACCGGCCCGAAATTGGGGCTGCGTGAGACGCGGCATGTGCAATCGGTGGATGACGTGCTGGAGAGTGAGGCGGAGGCCGGACTGCGGCGGAATGACGGGATCGCGCGCGCAGGCTGGCACATGGAGATCCATCATGCGCCGGGCAAGACCGAATATCGCAGGATCGGCGGTGCGGGATTCTTCGACGTGAAACTCGACGCGCTGAGGGCGCTGGGACTGAGCAATCTGTATCTGGCCGGTCGGACCATTGGTGCTGACCCGATGGCGTTTGCGTCAGTGCGCGTGATGGGAACCGCCTTCGCCACCGGCCACGCGGCGGGCGTTGCTGCGGCGATGCGGAGCGGAGGGGAGACCTCGCCACAATCGGTTCGCACGGCATTGCTGCGTCAGGGCGCGATACTTTAGAGCGCTGCAATTCACTCACATTCTGCCCTCACCCTCCCATCACCCTGAGCGAAGCGTCAGGGTGACGAATTGGCGGCTGAGATGTGCTGTCAACATCAGGCAATCACACTCCCGCCGCCGCAGCCCTGCCCCGCGCACCAGGGTTTGCGCGCCCGCGCGGGAGACGGATAATCAAACGGGGATTTCGAGGGAGAGAGACAAGATGCGCACGCACAAGATCGCCGCCATCGGCGCGGACGGCATTGGACCTGAAGTGATCGCCGCCGGAGTGGAAGTGCTGGCAGCGCTAGAACAGCGCGCTGGTGATGTGCATTTCGCCGTCGAGAGCTTCGATTGGGGCTCGGATCGCTATCGCCGCACCGGCAAGCTGATGCCGGAGGACGGGTTGGAGACCCTCAAGACATTCGACGCGATCTATTTCGGCGCGGTCGGAGCGCCCGACGTGCCGGATCACATCACGCTCTGGGGCCTGCGCCTGCCGATCTGCCAGGGCTTTGATCAATACGCCAATGTCCGCCCGACCCGCGTGCTGCCCGGCATCGCCTCGCCGCTGCGCAATTGCGGGGAGAAGGATCTGGATTGGGTGATCATCCGCGAGAATTCGGAGGGCGAGTATTCCGGCGCCGGTGGCCGCGTGCATCGCGGGTTGCCGGAGGAAGTGGCGACCGAGGTGTCGATCTTCACCCGTGTCGGCGTGACCCGCGTGATGCGCTACGCCTTCCAGATCGCACAATCGCGGCCGCGCAAGCTGCTCACCGTGGTGACGAAATCCAACGCGCAGCGCCACGGCATGGTGATGTGGGACGAGATCGCGGCCGAGGTCTCAGCGGAGTTCCCGGACGTGACCTGGGACAAGATGCTGGTGGACGCGATGACGGTGCGGATGACGATGAAGCCGCG
>CAITEF010000510.1 GCA_903891315.1 uncultured Rhodospirillales bacterium
CCTAGTGTCGACTGAACCAGAAATTCGATCCAACGAATTTCTGGTTCACGACACTAGAACCCGACCATATCCCCACCCTTGAGGCTGAGAATTTCACGCGCCTCTTTCGGCGTGGCGATCTCCAGGCTCAGATCCTCCAGGATGCGCTTGATCTTGCGCACCTGATCGGCGTTGGACTGCGCCATAGTGCCCTTGCCGAGATACAGGCTGTCTTCCAGACCAACACGCACATTGCCGCCCAGAATGCCCGCCATCGTGCAGAAGCTCATCTGGTGGCGACCGGCGGCGAGCACCGACCAGACATAATCCTTGCCGAACAGTCGGTCGGCGGTCTCACGCGCGAACATCAGATTGCGCACATCCGGGCCAATGCCGCCGGTGATGCCGAAGATCGACTGCACGAAGAACGGCGGCTTCACCCAGCCTTTTTCGGCGCAATAGGCCAGGTTGTAGAGATGGCCGATATCGTAGCACTCGAACTCGAACCGCGTGCCGTGCTCCTCGCCCAGCATGCGGGTGATGTTCTCGATGTCCTTGAACGTGTTGCGGAAGATGAAATCCGTGGTGCCTTCGAGATAGGGCTTCTCCCAGGCATGCTGCCACTCGGTGCGCTTGCCCACGGCCCCTGCGATGTTGAAGTTCATCGAGCCCATGTTGAGGCTGCACATCTCGGGCTTGGCCACCAAGGGGGCGGCGAGGCGCTCGGCCACCGTCATGTTCAACCCGCCGCCGGTGGTGATGTTGATCACCGCATCCGTCGATTGCTTGATCGTCGGCAGGAACTGCATGAACACTTTCGGGTCCGGCGTCGGCGAGCCATCAATCGGGTCGCGCGCGTGCAGATGGATGATCGCAGCCCCGGCCTCGGCGGCCTCGATGGAGGAGCGCGCGATCTCTTCCGGGGTGATCGGCAGATAAGGCGACATCGACGGCGTGTGGATCGCACCGGTCACGGCGCAGGAAATGATGACCTTGGACATGCGGGTCTCCCTCGTTGCTGTTCTTTCCCGAAACCTTGGCGCGGTCTGGCGGGTTTGAACAGGGGGGATAATGATCGAACGATCAAATTTTAGAGCAGCGACAAATCCCGCAAAGCCCGCACCATTTCGTGCGGCATCTCGTCGGCCACCACAGAGATCGTCCCCAGATCGGGCGGCGCGTCCTCGGCGGCGAGATAGCGCCAACCCTGGAATGGTCGCATCTTGGTCCCCGCCACCGGCACCAGAACCGGGTCGAGCACAAGGCCCGCGCATTTCGTCGCGTCGTCCCAGCGGTCCTCGATGATGTCGGTGATGCGCTGGCGCACCACCACCGCCCCCTGAATCACCCAGTAGATCGACCCGCCATCGGTGACTTCGGCGCCTCTGCGGGGAATTTGGCGGGTTTGGTGCCGCAATGGTGGATTGGTCGTCATCCGCGCCTGCTGCACGGCGGCGAGATGCCCGATATCGCGGATTCCAACAGCAAGTTTGACCAAATGCAGCATGGCCCTGATGTGCTCCGAGCCTCCGAATCTGACAAGGCCGGAACGTCACAACAAAATTTTCTGACGTATACGTCACCGAAATATGACAACGGACCATTGATCTTGCGCCAAACGCAGGGCACCCTCGCGCAGCACGCGGGGCCTTACCCGCTTCACCAGAGGGATTTACGCGATGAAGCGTTCATTGATGTTGGGTGGGCTGTTCGCCCTTGCCCTGACTGCCACCGCCCCGGCCTTCGCCCAGGGCACCGGTTCGGCCACGCTCGATGCCGTCAAGGCACGCGGCATGCTCGCTTGCGGCATTGCCGGCGCTGTTCCCGGCTTCTCGCTGCCGGACAGCCAAGGCGTGATGCGCGGCCTCGATGCCGACACCTGCCGCACCGTGGCCGCCGCCGTGCTCGGCGATGCGACCAAGGTGAAGTTCGTCCCGCTCACCACCACCAACCGCTTCACCGCGCTGCAATCGGGCGAAGTCGACATGCTGTCGCGCTCGACCACCTGGACGCTCGGCCGCGAAGCCAATCTCGGCCTCGAATTCGCTGGCGTGAACTACTATGACGGCACCGGCTTCCTGGTGAAAAAGTCGCTTGGCGTGAAAGATGCCAAGGAACTAGGCGGGGCGACCGTCTGCGTGCAGCCCGGCACCTCGACCGAACTGGCCGATGCCGATTTCTTCCGGGTCAACAACCTGAAATTCACCCCGATCCTGATCCAGGATCTGGCCGAAATCCAATCCGCCTTCCTCAATGGCCGTTGCGACGCCTACTCCACTGACAGCTCGGCGCTCGCCACCTTCCGCGCCACCCAGCCGGTGAAGGAGGATTTCGTCCTGCTGCCGAACATCATCTCCAAGGAGCCGCTTGGCCCGGTGGTCCGCAAGGGTGACGACAAGTGGTTCGACATCGTCCGCTGGACCTATTTCGCAGCCGTCGCTGCTGAGGAATACGGCGTCAACAAAGCCAATGTCGACGAGATGGCGGCCTCGACCAACCCGGATATCCGCCGTCTGCTCGGTGTCGAAGGCGACATGGGCAAGGCGCTCGGGCTGGACAACAAATGGGCCTACAACGTCGTCAAGCAGGTCGGCAATTTTGGCGAATATTGGGAAGCCAACATTGGCGCGCTTGGCGTTCCGCGCGGCGTGAACGCGGTCTGGAGCAAGGGCGGCCTGCACTACGCCCCGCCGATCCGCTGATCGACTGAAACGATCCGGAGCGTGGGAACAGGTCTTGCACGGCCTGTTTCTGCGCTCCGGCGCTTTCGGATAAGAGTTTTGGAATCGCAAGCCCCATGTCCAGCACTGTCGATCCTCGTCTGATCAACGCGCGCCTCGCGCCGAAGAAATCGCTCCGCCTGTCCTGGTCGGACCCGAAATTTCGCAACATCGTTGTCCAGATCAGCATCGTGGCGTTGCTGGTGTTGATCGTCTGGTATCTGGCGCACAACACCGCTGTGAACATGGAGAACCAGCACATCGCCACCGGGCTGGGGTTCCTGTTCCGTCGAGCCGGCATCCCCATTGCCGAGCAGCCAATTTCCTATGATCCCTCAGTGGACACCTATGGCCGAGCCATCGTCATCGGCTTGCTCAACACGCTGAAAGTGGCGGTGCTCGGGATCATCTTGTCGACCATTCTGGGCACGCTGGTCGGTGTCGGCCGGTTGTCGAAGAACTGGCTGCTCTCCAAGGTCACCGCGATCTATGTTGAGACGATCCGCGACGTGCCGGTGCTGCTGCAATTGATGCTGTGGTACACCACTCTGCAAAACCTGCCGGGGCCGCGGCAGGCGATCAATGTGGGCAATGCGTTTTTCCTGTCCAACCGTGGGCTGAAACTGCCGTTGATGATCTGGCAGGATGCACATTGGTGGACGCTGGCTGCGTTCGTTCTCGGCCTGATCGGTGTCTTCGCATGGAACCGGGCGGCATCGCGCAAACAGGATGAGACCGGGATCAAGCCCGCCGTCTGGCCCACTGTGCTTGGTCTGTTGGTCGTCTTTCCGGCATTGATCTGGGCAGCGCTCGGCGCGCCGTTCACGCTGGAATACCCCGAACTGCACGGTTTCAACTTCACCGGCGGTGGGAATATCTCGCCGGAATACACCGCCCTCGAACTCGGGCTGGTGATCTACACCTCGGCCTATATCGCCGAGATCGTCCGCTCCGGCATCCAGGCGGTGCCGCAGGGCCAGTGGGAGGCAGCAGGCGCTCTCGGGCTCAGCCCCGGCGTGGTGCTGACGCGCATCATCCTGCCGCAATCGCTGCGGGTGATCATCCCGCCGATGACGAGCCAGTATCTCAACATCACCAAGAACACCTCGCTCGCGGTGGCCATCGGCTATCAGGACATCGTCTCGATCTCACAGACCACGCTCAACCAAACCGGTCAGGCGATCGAGGGCGTGGGGATCGTGATGGCGGTCTTCCTGTCGATCAGCCTGTCGATCAGCCTGTTCATGAATTGGTACAACAAGCGCATCGCGCTGACGGAGCGCTGAGCGATGACCGAGATCGCCACCACCATCGTGCAACACACGCCGGCCGCCACCCGTGATCGCCCGCCCGCCAATCTGGTGGGGCCGGTGGCATGGCTGCGGCAAAATCTGTTCAGCTCCTGGATCTCGACCGCCTTCACCCTGTTGCTCGGCTACGCTGTGCTGCGCCTTGCCTTTGGCTTGATCAATTGGGCATTTCTCGATGCCGTTTGGTCCGTGCCCTATCTGTCGAACGGCAAGGCCGACCCAACCGCCTGCCGAGCCGCCTCCGGCGCATGTTGGGCGGCAGTGGCGGACAAATGGCGGCTGACATTGTTCGGTCGCTATCCGTATCAGGACCAATGGCGTCCGGCGATCTGCGTGGCGCTGTTCATCGGGCTCTACATCGTCTCCGGCCTGCGCCGGTTCTGGCGCAAGGAATTGCTCTACGTCTGGATCGGCACGCTGGCGCTGATCTTCCTGCTGATGTGGGGCGGCGTGCTGGGTCTGAAATACGTGCCGCAGGACGAATGGGGCGGGCTGCCGATCACGCTGATCCTGGCCACATTCGGCCTCGCCTGCGCCTTCCCGCTCGCCGTTCTGGTGGCACTCGGACGCCGCGCCACCGGTCTGCCCGCGGTGAAGATGCTCTGCGTGCTCTATGTCGAACTGATCCGCGGCGTGCCGCTGGTGGCCCTGCTGTTCATGGCAAGCGTGATGCTGCCGCTGTTCCTGCCGACCGGGACGAATATCGACAAGCTGCTGCGCGCTCAGATCGCCATCATCCTCTTTGTCGGTGCCTATGTCGCCGAAGTGGTGCGCGGCGGATTGCAGGCCTTGCCGAAAGGCCAAGCCGAGGCGGCCGACGCGCTGGGGCTGACCTATTGGCAAAAGACGATGAAGATCATCCTGCCCCAGGCGCTGCGTCTGGTGATCCCGCCTTTGGTGAACACCTTCATCGGGTTCTTCAAGGACACCTCGCTGGTCGTCATCATCGGCATCTTCGACCTGCTGCTCTCCGGCAAGACCGCGATGAGCGATCCGACTTGGCAGGGCGACGCTGCTGAAATCTACGCTTTCATGGCTGTGATATATTTCGCATTCTGCTACGCGATGTCGAAATACAGCCGCAACCTTGAGGCCCAGCTCGGCCGCTCGCGCAATCGATGATGGAAACGAAAACCAAGATGACCGAAGAACCCGCGATCCTGCTCGACAAGGTCAACAAGTGGTACGGCACGATGCATGTGCTGCGCGACGTCTCGCTCTCCGTCGGCACCGGCGAGCGCGTGGTGGTGTGCGGCCCGTCGGGCTCAGGCAAATCCACCATGATCCGCTGCATCAACCGGCTGGAAGTCCACCAGGAAGGCCGGATCGTGGTGGACGGCACCGAACTGACCGACGATCTGCGCGCGCTGGACACCATCCGTCGCGAAGTCGGCATGGTGTTCCAGAGCTTCAACCTCTTTCCACACCTGACAATCCTGGAGAACTGCACGCTCGCCCCGATCTCGGTGCGCAAGATGCCCAAGGCCGACGCCGAGGAGCTGGCGATGGAGTATCTGCGCAAGGTGAAGATTCCTGAGCAGGCCAAGAAATTCCCCGGCCAGCTTTCCGGCGGCCAGCAGCAGCGCGTGGCGATTGCCCGCGCTTTGTGCATGAAGCCGAAAATCATGCTGTTCGACGAGCCGACCTCCGCCCTCGACCCCGAGATGATCAAGGAAGTGCTCGACACCATGATCAGCCTCGCCGAGACCGGCATGACGATGGTCTGCGTCACCCACGAAATGGGGTTCGCCCGTCAAGTCGCCAACCGCGTGGTGTTCATGGATCGCGGCGAGATCGTGGAATCGGGTGCGCCGAACGAGATGTTCGAAAATCCGCAGACTGATCGCCTGAAGCTGTTCCTCAGCCAAATCCTCCGCGGCCATTGATCCCGGAGGGTGGGATGCCGCTTTGGTATCCCACCAACTTGCGCGCGATGAGGTGGGATGCGAAACGACATCCCACCCTACGATCAATGGAGGAAACCAATGAACCAAAACCTTCTCGACCGCCTCGCGCTGCGCGATCTGGTGGAAAACTGGGTGGTCTGGCGCGACGCCTGTATGTGGGAGCGGTTCCGCACCGTTTGGCACGACGAAGGCCGGATGATGGCGACTTGGTTCCAGGGCACCGCCGACGAGTTCATCGCCATCAGCAAGGCCGGGTTCGAGAAGGGTGTGCGCATCCTGCATTTCCTCGGCGGCTGCTCGATTGATCTGGCGGGCGAGCGCGCCATTGTGACCACCAAAATGACAATCTCGCAGCGTGCGCCGGTCGAAGGCGTGGAATGCGACGTGGTTTGCACCGGCCGATTCTACGATTTCTGGGAAAAGCGCGACGAGAAATGGGGCCTCGTGCTCCGCCAGCCGATCTATGAGAAGGACCGGCTCGACCCGGTCGATCCCGCGCAAGTGCCGAAGCTGGATCGCGCGTTGCTGGAAAGCTTCCCGGTCGGCTACCGCCACCTCGCCTATCTGCAGACCGGAATCGGCTACAAAGTGAAGCCGGATATGCCGGGCCTCACCGGGCCGGAAGTCGAGGCGCTCTATGCCAAGGGTGCGAACTGGCTCGCAGGCGGCGCGCTGTGACGACGGTCGTTTCTCACGGCGACGGCGCGCATTTCGACGACGGCTTGCGCGCCTTCTTCGCCTATCGCGACCTCGGAATCCGGGGCGCGTCCGGCGGCAAGATCGGTGCCCACGTGATCCGCGCGGTGCCCGGCGAAGGCCCGAAACCCGAATGGCACACGCACAGCCTCGATTTTCAGATGGTCTATGTTCTGCGCGGCTGGGTCGAGTTCGAATACGAGGATATCGGCTTCGTGCGGCTGGAGGCGGGCAGTTCGGTGTATCAGCCGCCGATGGTGAAACACCGCGAAGTGCGGCATTCGGATGATCTGGAAATGCTGGAGATCACATCTCCAGCAGAATTCGAGACGCAAATGGTATGAAAAGCTCGAATTAAAGCTGCAGATCTCGGGCCCAGCGAGACAGGTTCGTTTCGAATTTTATGCATCGTGACATTCTCTGACAGGCCAGCTACGTTTTCCGACCAAGATCGAAGCTGTCCGGTTGGCAGTCCTCGAACAAAATGAAACGCCGGGAAACGAAGAGACGATGCCAACACTGGTCACGCTTTACAAATTCCCCATCCTGGGCACCACCGTACCCAATGGATCGTTTCCAGACGGTGGCGTGACCATCGATGCGCAAGGCAATCTCTATGGCACGACAGTCACAGGGGGGGCGAACAATCAGGGGACGCTTTACGAATACAGCACCTCCAGCAACACGTTCACCAAGCTGGAAGATTTCAGTCTGACCACCACTGGCGACTACCCGCACAACAGGCCGGTAATAACAGCGTCGGGCGATTTGCTCGGTGATACGCAGCGCGGCGGCATTCAAGAATCGCCGGTGCCGCAGGGTGGCTTCGGCACGATCTATCAATATTCGCCTGCAACGAGCAGCTTCACCAAAACCATTTTGCTCAATGGCACCACCAATCCGGCGGTCCAACCGACCGGCAACATCATCCTCAACGGCTATGGCGGCTACGACTCCGTGGCCGCCCTGGGGACAGAGATACTGACCTATTCCCCGACCACCAATGTGACCAGCGATATCGCAATTCCCGCATTGATCGGAGTGGCGCAAGGCAACCTGACCGCTGAGTCAGCTTACAAGCTGGGAACGAACGGCAATTACCTCTTCGGTGTGGCTGACAGTTCGAACGGCGTCGGTGGGGCGTACGGGTATGGCGATGTATTCGGCATTTCGGAAAGCGCCAATACCCCGAACATCATCGCCAGCTTCCATGGCACCGACGGCAGTCAACCGGTGGGCGGTCTGGCCGAAGATGCAGAAGGCAATCTCTTCGGCACAACATCAGCGGGCGGTCTTCATGGTTTCGGCACCGTCTTTGAAATCAAAGCCAACAGCCACGCGATCACCACGCTGGCCAATTTCGACGGGTCGACCTCCGGCCACGCACCGTCGGGCACGTTGTTGATCGACCAAACCGACAATCTGTTTGGCGAAAACAGCGAGGGCGGTGCAGGCGGCAATGGAACCGTGTTCGAGGTCCAACTTACCGGCAATATGCAGTGGACCCTGAAAACGTTGGTCAGCTTCCCGGCCGATGGCCTCAGCGGTATAGCCCCCTTTGACGGGCTCTCCGTCGATGCGCAGGGCAATCTTTACGGAACCACTGCCGGCGGCGGCTACGTTGGCCAGACGTTCAACAACCCGGGCGGCCCGCAGACTGGCGGGGCTGGTACCATCTTCGAGATCACCAATTCGGGCTTTCTGCTCCCCACGCCTCCCGGCCCCATCTCTGGAAACGCCCCGATCCACGCCGGTGTCGGCGAAGGCTACGACATCACCTCCTATCTTCTGTCGCTGGTGACACCCGGCACGGCCGGGGACACCGAGACCATCACGGCAGTGACCGGTCATGCCACTCTTGGCGGCTCCGGCACGGCTTATTATTGGGCCCCCTCTGGCGCTGGAGCCGACAGCTTCACCTACACCGTCACCGATGAGCATGGTGCCACCTCAACCGGCACCGTCACCGTCACGGTCGGCGCGCCAGCCGCGACCACAGTTCACCTCAACGGCTATAATGACATCGTGACTTGGCCGGCGGAATGGCCGGGGGTCAGCTCCGGCGTGGCTGGGGCTACGATCAACGGCTCGCCCTATGGCGGTGCCAAGATCACCGGCACGCATGATAACATCACCATCAACGCCTATGGCTATGGCAACACCATCGTCGCCAATGGCGGTGCTGACACGATCAATACCGGCCAGGGCAACGATTCGGTCACGGTGAGCGACGCCAATGCCGACAACGTCGTCACCGGCGGCGCGGGCAACGAATCCGTCACCCTCATCGGCAGCGGCAACAACACAATCACGCTGGGTGGCTACACCAACCGTATCGTCGTCGGCGGCGGTGCCAACACGATCTATGCCGGCATCGGCAATGACACCGTCACACTGAGCGACGGCGTCGGCGATGTTGTCACCGCCTCGGGCTATTCCAATACCTTCACCTTGGGTTCCGGCAACACCACGCTGCAGGGTATGGCGGGGTATTCGACAATCAATATCCGCGCTTCGTTCAATGCCTCCTCGTCCATCGATCTGACCGGGTTCAACGGTTCGTTGGCGCTGGTCGGTGGGGTTTGGGAATTGCTGAGCTTGAGCGGCGGGGTGTACGCCACGCTCAATCTGGCCAGCGGTCTCGCGGTGCATCTTGCCAGCGATGGACACGGCGGCGAGGAACTGGTCTACGGCGCACCGCCTACATCGCCGCCACCGGTGGTTCCGGTCAACATCGTCGAGACCCAAGGCGGCCAGCATGTTGCGGTGAACACCAGCACGCAAACCGTCACGCTGGTCGGGTACGGCAACACCGTCACCGGCACAGCAGGGACTTTGACGATCTCCGGCGATCAGGGCGGCTCGACCCTCAATATCAGCGGCGGCAACAACACCCTCCTGCTCTCGGGCTACGGCGACACGATCACCCTCGACGTGGGCGGCACCGGCAACAACACTGTCACTGGCACGCAGGGCAACACCCACATCTCCGCCGGAGATGGCAATCAGACCATCGTCGCGGGCGGCTATACCAACGTAGTCTCAGTGGGCGCCGGCAACAGCAACATCAGCGGCTCGGCGGGCAACACCATTGTATCGACCGGTGCCACGGTCGGCGGCGGCACCGGCATCGTCAATCTGGGCGGCTACGGCAACACAATCAGCGTGCTCGGAGGCACCTGGACGATCACCGCCGGTGCCGGTCAGGACAGTGTGAACTGCAATGCCGCCACCGCCAATGTCACGCTCTCGGGCTGGAACAACGTGGTCTCGACCATCACCGGTGTTGCAAGTGTCACCGGCGGCATGGGCACCGACTTCAAACTCGGCGGGTTCGGTAAGTTCAGTGTTGCGAGCTTCAACGCAATGTATGGCGACACGCTTGACCTCAGCCAACTGACCAACACGCTGCCGTCGGGTTGGATCATTTCCGGTGCGGTGGATGGTGCCGACCCCACCGGGTTGGACGTTTCGGTCACCTCCAGCGGTCCGGCGCATCTGGTCGCGATTCTGCACGGTGCCAATGCCAGCCTGGCCAGCCTGGAGGCCAGCCGCAACATCATCCCGTGAGGCCAACACCGGCTCCCGAGACGACCCATCATTGCTTCGCCATTGCGAGGTTCCACGCGACAACGCAATGTTGGCTCTCCTCGGAGTGCAGATGATGACAGTGAAAAAAATCGGCTTCGTCGGCCTCGGTGCGATGGGGCTGCCGATGGCGCGCAATCTGGCGAAATCGCAATACAGCGTGCGCGGCTATGACATTCGCCCGAACGCCGCCGCCACATTGATCGAGGTCGGCGGTGAGGCCGCAGAGTCAGCCGCCGCCGCCTGCAGCGGTGCCGATGCGGCGATGTTGATGGTGGTCAATCTGCATCAGGCCGAGAGCGTTCTGTTCGAGGCGGGCGCATTGGAAGCTCTCGCCCCAGGTGCCGTCGTGATCGTCTCCGCCACCTGCCCGCCCGACGGCGTGGTGGAACTTGCCAAGCGGGTGGAAGCCACCGGGCGGCTGTTCGTTGATGCCCCGGTCTCAGGCGGGGTGGTGGGGGCCGAGTCCGGTTCGCTCACCATCATGGCCTCGGGATCAGACGGAGCCTTAGAACTTGCGATGCCGGTGCTCAATAAGGTCGGCGGCAAGATCGTGCGCGTCGGCGATCAACCCGGACAGGGTGCAACAGCAAAGGCGGTCAACCAGTTGATGTGCGGCGCACATATTGCTGTCGCCGCTGAGGCGCTGTCGCTTGCCGAAAAGCTTGGGCTCGACATGGCGGCGATGTTCGACATCGTGTCGGGGTCAGCGGCATCGTCCTGGATGCTGAAGGATCGCGGCCCGCGCATGCTGATCGACGACGCTCCGGTGATGAGTGCGGTGGATATCTTCGTCAAGGATCTGGGCATCGTTCTGGAAGCCGGGCGTGGCGCCAAAACAGCGCTGCCGATTGCCGCACTTGCGCATCAGCTGTTCCTATCAGTCTCCGGACGCGGGCTCGGTGGCCTCGACGACAGCCAGGTCATCCTGGCCTATCGCAGCCTGCAGGGCCGCGACGGCGGGCGGGACGAATAATCACCATTTTTATTCGTGATTAACGTGGAAAATTCCTGAAACTTCTGCCTGCATTGCGCGAATCTGCGTTGAACAAATGACACACGGCGCTATCTCGTGGAAATCTGATCTCCACAAAGGCAAGCGCAGTCATGTCCGGCACTGAATTGACCCAACCCGCTGTCGGCCTGCGCCTGACACCGCCAAGCCTGAACGCCACGGTCGCCGCACTCTCCGGCATAGTGCTGACGGCGCTGGTTGCCACGGTGTGGCTGCAGCCGCACGGCACCTGGCGTCTGGCCGCACTTGTCGTGGTGGGTGCGGGTATTGGTGCCGCGCTGCTGCGCTCGAATTTCGGTTTCGCCTCGGCGTTCCGCAACCTTGTGCAATGGGGCGACGCCTCGGGCTTTCAGGCGCATGCGGTGATGATCGGGCTGGCCAGCCTGCTGATGCTGCCGATTTTGGCGCAGGGCCAGTTGTTCGGCATGAAGATGACCGGTGAGGCGACCCCCGTGGGCGTCGGCTTCGCGTTGGGGGCGATCCTGTTCGGCGCGGGCATGCAGGTCGGTGGCGGCTGCGCGTCCGGCACGTTGTTTTCGCTCGGTGGTGGCAATGCGAAGCTGATCGGAACCCTGGCCGGTTTCGTCATCGGCTCGGCCTTGGGATCGTGGAGCATGGGGTTCTGGTGGTCGCTGCCAGCGCTGCCCGGTGCCAATATCCAGGGCCTGATCGGCTTCGGCCCGGCGATTGCGGTGCAGCTTGCAGTGATCGCGGTGGGATTCCTCATCGCCCGTCGCTATTCGCGCAGCCCGGTTCCCCGCAGTCTGCTAATCGGCGGCATCGTTCTCGCCGTGCTGAATGCGGCCACACTGATCCTCAACGGCAAGCCCTGGGGCGAGACGTCGGCCTTCGCGCTGTGGGGCTCGAAGCTGTTCACTGATATTGGCATTGATGCGCATGGCTGGGCCTATTGGATGCGCCCGGGCTTCAACACCCAGCTCGACCGCGCGCTGTCGCTGGATGTCACCTCCCTGATGAATGCAGCGATCCTGCTTGGTGCCATCCTGATGGCGGCCTTGGCCGGGCTGTTCCGTCCGCGCCTGGGCGGCGGCTGGCTGCCTTGGGCGGGCGCGATTGTTGGAGGCATCGCGATGGGCGCGGGGGCGCGGATGTCGAATGGCTGCAACATCGGCGCATATTTCTCGGCGATCTCGGTGGGCAATCTGTCGGGCTGGGCGTGGATGTTCCTCGCCATGTTCGGCAGTTGGATCGGCATCCGACTGCGCCCGCTGTTTTCACTCGACGCACAGCAGGAAGTCGGCCCATCCTGCTGATTGGCTGGCCCCGCACGGGTGACATGTGGAACGCGACGCGCTAGAGCCAACACAGGCGGCGCGTGCCGCCTTCTCGTTCGGGAA
>CAITEF010000511.1 GCA_903891315.1 uncultured Rhodospirillales bacterium
CATTAACTCAAAATGATTAAAAAATGCATCCATTCGATCTCTAATAAATGCCTCTACATTTGTAAATTCTGAACGGCCAACACTCAAGGCTGCAGCCGTCTTTTTTCGAGAAACAACCACATTTTTTCCATCAATTGAGAATGATCTTCCATCCCAGTCGATCATCATCATGGCATCTTGTGCAAGCCTATCATCTAGGAAGCGTCTAATTGCCGACTGAGCCTCTACAGTTTGACGCCACTCAAGATCACGCTCGGCCTGCAACAACGCTGCCTTGCGCTCCTCAGTCGCCTTCTGTGCAGCTTGGCGGATCTGATCAGCGGAGATTCCTAAACCAATCGCAGCGGCCGCAAATCCGGCGATTTCTATCCAATCAGTCACCAACTCAAGGCCTAACAATGTCATTTCAGCGCTCCGATTACGCCATCTTTACAGTCAGCTCACACAAAATCACTGAACCAACCGATACAAAAATAACATTTTTGTGAAACAATGTCCCTAAGACTAGCGTGGATCCCACGCAAACTAGCAACCACTGGATTGAATATTGAGGCTTCGTTTTGCGCGACGATTCAGACTAACGTATGCCAAAACAGAGATGAGAAAGCGTTATGCAAACCCTCCTCGCCCCCTCCGCGATCTGCGGTGAGTTGCTGAAATCCCGTGGCGAGACCATCGCGATTGCTGAAAGCTCAGCGGGCGGTCTGATCAGCGCGGCGCTGCTCGCGGTGCCGGGCGCCTCGGCGTATTTTCGGGGTGGCGACGTGATCTACACCCAGCAGGCTCGCACCGCTTTCGGCATCACTGCCGAGGCGATGGCGGGCATGCGGGCTTCGACCGAGGTCTATGCGCGACTTCTGGCAGAAACCGCCCGCCAGCGTCTGGGCACGGTCTGGGCGCTGGCGGAGACCGGGGCGACTGGGCCGACCGGCAACCGCTACGGGGACGCGCCGGGGCATGTGTGTCTTGCCGTCGCTGGCCCGGTGACGCTGAGTGTCACAATCGAAACCGGACATGGCGACCGGATCGTCAATATGCGCGCCTTCGCGGCGGCGGCGTTGGGGTTGTTGGAAGAGGCTTTGTGCGCGGCGTAATGCGCCCTTGTCCATCATTGCGAGGAGGAACGACGAAGCAACCCAGGAGTGCCGCCAAATGACTCCTGTGTTGCTTCGTCGCTACGCTCCTCGCAATGACGGATAGACATCAACCCACCCACAGTTCGTTAACGCCCCCACAATATGCCCCGGTGGCGGCGCCTCCGCCCGCACCTCTGTCCCCGGCAAAGCCAAAGCGCGCGACATCAGATGCAGCCCGCCACCCGCATGGCCGTAAAGCGCATCTCCCAAAATCGGCCACCCTGCCTGCGCGCAATGCACCCGCAATTGATGCGTCCGTCCGGTGTGCGGCGTGAGCGCCAACCACGTCATCCCTGCCCCACGACCCAGCACCCGCCATTCCGTCTCGGCATCCTGCCCCTTCGGCGTCACCGCCATTCGCCAGCCATCCCGCGTGGTGATCTTCTCCAACGGCGCAGAAATTCCGCCCGAATCTTGATCAGGCCCACCCGCCACCACCGCCCAGTAAACCTTCTCGACCCGCCCCGCCGCGAAATCGGCCTGCGCCTTGAGCAGCGCCTGTTTGCGCAATGCCACCAGCAGGCAGCCGGATGTGTCCGCGTCCAGCCGATGTGCCAGCCACGGCCCGTCCTTGCGGCGGGAGAGCGCCTTGAGCCCATCCTCCACGCTCGGCCCGCCACCGGGCCCAGCATGCACCTTCAACCCGGCCGGCTTGTTGAGCACGACGTAATGCGGGTCGGCGTAGAGGATTGGCAGGTCCATCACCGAGGGAGATTGACAGCGATGCCGCTCCGGCGGAAGCCATGCGGATGAACACCGACACAATCTGCGGGCTCAACGCCGTCACCGCCCTGTTCCGCCACCGCCCCGAGGCGGTTGAGCGGCTGTTCTACACCGAGGAAATGAAGGCCCTTGTCGGCCCCTGGTGCGCCTCGCTCGCCTCCCAGCACAAGCCGTATCGGATGCTTGGCCCGGAAGAGATGAACGCAGCGAGCTACACCACCCATCATGGTGGGATCGCGGCGGTCGCACGGTGCAAGGACGTGGCAATTCTTGATCTCAACGCGATCCCGAAATACCCGTTCCTGCTGGTGCTCGACGGCATCGGCAACCCGCACAACCTGGGAGCCATCGCCCGCTCGGCGGCGTTTTTCGGCGTCAAGGCGATGTTGATCGGCGAGGCCCCCGGCCATGCCATGCCGTCGGATGCTGCCTATCGCGTGGCGGAAGGCGGGCTGGAAATGCTCGATCTCTACCGCACCCGCATGCTGCCCCAGGCCATCGACGCGATGCGCAAGCATTACCGCACCGTCGCCACCGCGCTCGGCCCGGATGTCGCCAACGTCACCGATCTGCCGCGCGACCGCCCGATCGCGCTCGTGCTCGGCAACGAGGAAGAGGGCGTCGCCACGGACGTGCTCGCCGTCTGTCGCAGGCGTGTGAGGATTGTCGGAGCCGGCAAACTGCAAAGCCTCAACGTGGCGCAAGCCGCCGCCGTGCTGCTGTCGCATCTGACGCTACAATAGACCCCAAAACTTCGCGATCACATGCGCGGCCGAGATCCCCTCGCCCGCCTCGGTCGGATAGACATGCCCAACCTCAGGCAATTGCCAAAGCTCCACCGCCGGATGATCCGGATCGCCCCACACCATCCGTTGGCCGACAACAGAGCTGTTCTGCTCCACCCCGTGCAGGGCCGCGAATTGCACAGCCACGTCCTGGCCGTTGCGCGGCTTGACCATGGTGTCCGCCAGTCCCTGCCAGACCGACACGCGCGGCCATCGCCCAGCGTAATGCGGGTCACCGAGCTTGCGCGCGAGGTCGGCCCATTCTTGCGGATCATGCTCACCGCCACGCCCGGCCATGCGCGACATCGCGCTGACCACATTGCTCGCAGAATGCGCAGGCAGCCCCGCCACCACCGCACCAGCGGCAAACATCTCCGGATAGGCGGCAAGCAAGGCCGCGGTCAAAGCGCCACCGGCGGATAGCCCCGTCACGTAGACACGTTTCGGATCGCAATGCGTGGCATGAAGTGCTGCCTTGATCATCGCCACCACCGAGGCAACCTCGCCATGGTCGCGCCGGATATCGTCACGACGGAACCAGTTGAAACAGGTCTGCGGATTGTTCTCTTCGGTCTGTCCTGGCATCAGCAGTGCGAAATGATGCTTCGCCGCAAGGAGGCGCCAGCCGGATTGGGTGGCAAAATCCTCTGGGTTTTGGCCGCAGCCATGCAGCAGCACCACCAACGGAGCACCTGTCGACAGCCCATGCGGCACGTGGGAATACATCATCAACTCACCAGGATTGGGCGCGAAACTCAGCGCCTTGTCCGGCAATCGCACCGGCCTGCGCAATTGCGGCACGTCCACGCTGCTCGACGCCGACACTGGATGTGCTGCCGCGACCCGCGTGCCCCGACGCAACAGCCGATCCCTCTGCCGACGCAGCCAGCCCATCTTGCCCGACATCAAATCCGCCTTACCCAGTCCCGCACAGTTTGCCACAGCATGCTGCACAGGCGAAGCGCCCCACCACCGGATTGCCGACTTATTCCCAGCGAATCACATCAAGCGCGGCTGACATGCGTGCAGTTGGAACAAATGCCCCTGAAAAATTTTTTAATTATTTCAACTATTTATATTTAACCCCTGAGAATGCCTCACAACAGTGTCATATGATTTGGACACCCCGCGCTTCACAACGTCGTGGATGGCGCTAATGTCATCGAACTGCAGGCGATGGGAAAACAGAAGCGCGCTAAGCGCTCCGCGAGACTTTTGGGAGCCGATTCGATGTCAAAGACCAAGCCTGCTGGCGCGTCTGAGCCGATGACGTCGGCTGTTCGCGAGCTGATGGCCAAGGCCAATGATCCGGCGCTGCTGTCAGACCTGCTGTTTCTGGAAAAATGGGAGCTTGAGCCAGCCCCGGGTGCCGGCAGCGTGCTGCGCGTTGCCCAGATCCGGCGTGCGCTGCCTGCTCTGGCTGCCGCAGTCCGGGCGGAGCTCGCGCACGCGCGCTGATTGCGGATTTCCTGAGCAGAAGCTGTTGCTCGTCTGCTGCTGGTCTGGCACATCAGTTGCCACCTTAGAAGGGGCGCAAAATGGCGATCAACAAAGTCTATCCCGATGCGAAATCCGCAATCTCGGATGTCATGTCTGATGGCATGCTGGTTCTGTCAGGCGGTTTCGGCCTGTGCGGCATTCCGTCCGTTCTGATCGAGGCTATCCGCGACACCGGGGTGAAAGACCTCACCGTTGTCTCGAACAATGCGGGTATCGACGATGCGGGTCTCGGCATTCTGCTGCAAACGCGCCAGATCAAGAAAATGATCAGCTCCTATGTTGGCGAGAATGCAACCTTCGCCAAGCAGTTCCTGGCGGGCGAGTTGGAGATCGAGTTCAACCCGCAAGGCACTCTGGCCGAGCGCATCCGCGCAGGTGGGGCTGGCATTCCGGCATTCTTCACCAAGACCGGCGTGGGCACCCAGATCGCCGAGGG
>CAITEF010000512.1 GCA_903891315.1 uncultured Rhodospirillales bacterium
GCCGACCTTTTCCAGCGCCTGCTAGTTCGGCTCGGTTCCATGCGGCACCGGGGTGTTGCGCAGAATCCTGGAGCGGATGTTGTGGTTGTTCCGGCCAGTGGAGAGGTCCATCACGGTGTCGCCACCCCAGCGGATCGCCCAGACCAGCTTTTCGACTTCCTCAGCAGCGGACGAGGTGACAGCGGAGTTGCCGATATTGGCGTTGATCTTGACCAGGAAGTTGCGGCCTATGATCACCGGCTCCAATTCCGGATGGTTGATGTTGGCCGGGATGATGGCGCGGCCGCGGGCGATCTCGGAGCGGACGAATTCGGGCGTCACGAACTCCGGCAGTTCCGCGCCAAAGCTCTCGCCGTCAGCGATGCGCTCGGCGGCTTTGTCGTGTGCGGCGGCGCGGCCAAGGTTTTCGCGATGCGCCACATAGATCATCTCTTCGGTGATGATCCCCGCACGGGCGAATTCATATTGCGTGACCATTTGGCCGGGATTGGCGGCGAAGATCTGCGGCGTCGCCGGGCAGGGCGCGACGAGGGCGGCACCGGTGGCGAACCCGTTGTCTTCCGGCTTCACTGCGCGCGGCGTGACGGTGGCGAAGCCGCGCTTGGCGATCCATTCGCCGCGCACCGAGGGCAGGCCCGCTTCGAGATCGATGGTGATCCCGGTATCGGTGTAGGGGCCGGAGGTGTCATAGACCCGGAATGGCAGCTCGTTCGCAGACGGGTCGAGCGGAATTTCGCGGAACGGCACGCGGATATCGGGGCGACCTTCCGGCGACGTGTAGATCTTGTGCGAGCCGATGATCGGCCCGGTGGTGACCTGCGCGGGCGCAGTCTTGGTGATCTCATTCATGGCAGTCGTCCCCCCCATTGCGTTGGTTCACGGGCGGAGATGGGACGTTGTGCGCTCTGATGTCCCGTCCCTCCGCCGGTATGAACCGGATCAGGTCGTCAGGGTCACCGCGCGTATAGCGGACTCTCAGCCCCTTGTCGGGACTCCCCTCGGTCCGGCGAAAGTGGGGCGAGGGCGGGGAGATGTCAACAAATGCGTGACGGATGGGGGCGTTGCATCAATCGACGATAAACAGTTTCGCCCCGGTCTGCGTCGATGAACGATGCGCTGCGTCGCCGAAATCGGAGACCTGATAGCTCATCCCCGGCGTGAGCGTGAAACGCCGCCCGTCTTTCAGTTCGGTGTCGAGCACGCCTTCCAACACCAGCAGCACATGGCCGCGATCACACCAGTGATCGGCGAGATATCCTGGCGAGTATTCCACCATTCGCACCCGCAGATCGCCGATATTCAGAGTCCGCCACGTGGCGTGGCCGGTATCGCCGGGGTGGATTGTCGGCGTGATGGCGGACCAGTCGGTGGTGGTGAAGGGGAGGGTTGGGATTTTCATCTGCGTGTGCTCGGTTCCAGGGCGTCCAATGCCGCGACAAGAGGGGCGAGACGTGACGTCACGACGGACCAAACGACGTCCATCCGCACCTCCGCATATCCATGTATCAGTCGTAAACGCCTTCGCACTCGCCCAGGATCCGCGCCCGCCGAATATGGTTGCGGCTGGCTTCGACCGCGTCGCGCTCGACCAGATCAACGCTGCGACCCAATTCCGCCTGCAACGCGTCTTTCAGATCGAGAAAATTGCCGAGATCGTTGCGAAATTCCGGGGCGAAGCTGACAAGAAAATCCACGTCACTGCCGTCCACCCTAAAATCAATCCCGCATGCCGCCGAGCCGAACACCTCCAGCCGCGTCACGCCGTGACGACGACACAAGGCGGCAATGGCATCGCGATGCGGGGCAAGGGCGGTGTGCACGAGAGGGCTCCGGATGGGGGCGCTATACCTGTTATAGTGCCCCCAACCTGATGAGGCTTACAAAATAAACTTGCTCAGATCCGCCCGCCCGGCCAGCGGTGCCACCCGATCCCGAACATAATCCGCATCCACCGTCTCAGTGGTGCCGCCCTTGTCGGAGGCCGAAAAGCTGATCTCCTCCAACAACTTCTCCAGCACCGTGTGCAGACGCCGCGCGCCGATATTCTCGACGCGGTCGTTGATGTCGGCGGCCAACTCGGCCAACGACTCCACCGCCTCGGGGGTGAAATTCAGCGTCACGCCCTCGGTGCCCATCAGCGCCTGATATTGTTTGAGCAGCGAATGCTCCGGCTCCGTCAGAATCCGCTTCAAATCGTCGCGCGACAGCGGCGAGAGTTCCACCCGGATCGGCAAGCGGCCTTGCAATTCCGGCAGCAGATCCGACGGCTTGGCGAGATGGAACGCGCCCGAGGCGATGAACAGCACGTGATCCGTCTTCACCGGGCCGTGCTTGGTGTTGACCGTGGTGCCTTCGATCAGCGGCAGCAGATCGCGCTGCACGCCTTCACGCGACACATCGCCGCCGCGCACGCCGTTCTCGGAGCGCGCACAGATCTTGTCGATCTCGTCGATGAACACGATGCCGTTGGCCTCCGCATGCGCCACCGCGTCGCGTGTCAGGCTCTCCTGATCGAGCAGCTTGTCGGCCTCCTCGCGCTGCAAGGCGATGCGGGCATTGGCGACGGTCATTTTGCGGGTGGTGGCCTGTTTGCCGAACATCCCCTTCATCATGTCGCCGATATTGATCGCCATGCCCTGGCCGGGCTGGAGATTGCC
>CAITEF010000513.1 GCA_903891315.1 uncultured Rhodospirillales bacterium
CCTGCTCGAAGCGGACGAGATGCACGTGCAGGGCGATCTCATTATAGAGGATGGCTTCGCGCGCCTCGGCGATCAACTCCATCACGTCATGGAAGCTTTTGGGTTGGTCCAGCGCGACATCTGTCGCCGTGACGCTCGCGGTCTCAGCCTGCTCGCGCGGTTGCGTGGCGAGGCCGCCGGCGACGGCGCGCGGGCGTGGCGCGATCGAGGCCGTTATGCCGCCACCGCCAGGGCCGGATGCGTTACCGCCGCCGATCCCGATTGAGCCGCCGGAAGCCTGCAGCATCTTCACCAGCTCTCCCGGTGGTGGAAGGTCGGAGACATGGGCGAGGCGAATCAGCACCATTTCCGCCGCCTTCAGTGGATGCGGGGCCGCCTGAACCTCGGCAAGACCCTTCATCAGCATCTGCCAGGCGCGGGCAAGTGCCGGAATGCCGAGGCTGTTGGCAAGGCGCTGCGCGCGGGGCCGATCATGGCCATCTGCCGTCACGACCCCCGGGGTCTCGGATTTCTCAACTTTGACCCGGGTGACGTAATGCGTGATATCCATCAGTTCCTGCAGCGCCATCGCGGGGTCGGTGCCGGCGTTGTAGAGATGGTCGAGGCGTTCAAGGGCATTGGCGACCTGGCCCGCCATGACCGCTTCGAAGAGTTCGTAGGTGAGGGTACGATCAGCGACGCCGAGCATGTCGCGCACGGAGGCTTCCGTGATCGCGGCACCGAAGCTGAGCGCGATGGCCTGGTCCAGGATCGATAATCCGTCACGAACCGAGCCATCGGCGGCACGCGCGATATGGGCAAGGGCACCTGCATCGATCTCGACGTTTTCGAGGGCCGCGATTCGGGCGTAATGCGCCTCCAGCGTTGCCTGGGCCACCCGCGGTAGATTGTAGCGCTGGCAGCGGCTGAGCACCGTTACCGGAACCCTGTTGATCTCGGTCGTGGCGAAGACGAACTTGATATCCGGCGGGGGTTCTTCGAGCGTCTTCAACAGCGCGTTGAAGGCCGATTTCGAGAGCATGTGGACTTCGTCGATGATGTAAATCTTGTAGCGCGCCGAGGCCGGACGATAGCGCACACCCTCGATCAATTCGCGCATATCGTCGACGCCGGTGCGCGAGGCCGCATCCATCTCGATCACGTCCGGGTGACGATCTTCGGCGATCGACCGGCAGGGATCGCAGACGCCGCAAGGATTCATCGTCGGCGCGCCCCGGCCATCCGGGCCGATACAGTTCAGGGCCCGGGCGATGATGCGGGCCGTTGTGGTCTTGCCGACCCCGCGCACGCCCGTCAGCATGAAGGCATGGGCAATACGCCCGCTCGCCAGCGCGTTATTCAACGTGCGGACAAGCGTGTCGTGGCCGATCAGCTCGTCAAACGTGCTGGGGCGGTATTTGCGGGCGAGGACGCGGTAGTCGACGGTGCTCATGACGGCCGACGAGAAGGCAACAGAGGGGCTCTCAAGGAGTTCACAGGGCCGGACGCCGCCTGAAAGAGAAGTCGAATCGTACGCGTCGATCATTTGAAGGGTGGGAGGTCGATCGCGACCCAGGCCGAAACTCGTTGCGGCTGCTTCCTTCCGGACCTGACCGGGTTGGCGAGGGGACTGCCCACAACCAACCTCCCGACCCCATATATCAGGTCTCCGCCGCAGAAGGGCAAGCCCGAATCACGCAGAGGCTGCCGTCCTATTCCGATTATCGTGTTCCCAGCGCCCGAGCTTGGCGTCATAAATGGCAACAACGCCTTTCCTGAACGAGGACTAGATGAATAGTTCCAC
>CAITEF010000514.1 GCA_903891315.1 uncultured Rhodospirillales bacterium
AGGCCCAGGCCGGAGCCTTTGCCTTCACGCGCTGCACGTCCACCGGAATTTCCAGCGACACCGGCCCGCTGGGTGCGGCCAAAGCAGCGCGGGCAGCGGCCAGCAAATTCTCCACCGCCGCTTCCGGCTCCCACACCCGGATATACGCCTTGCTGATCGCTTTCAGCATATCCGGCTGACGCGGCACGTCGTGGATCGCCGCCCGGTCGCGATCCATGAACTCCCGATCCACCTGCGTGGTGATGTGCAACACCGACGAGCCCGCCGTCAGCGCCTCAACCTGCGATCCCGCCGCATTGCCAGCCGCCGTGCCGGTGGAGGTAAAGCACACGCCAAGCCCACCTGAGACGCGGGCATAGGCATCGGCCATGTTCATCGCCCCCGCCTCACCGCGCGCGGGCACAAAGCGGATGCGGCCTTGGCGGGCGATGGCGTCGAGGATCGGCATGTTGTGGATCGAGATCACGCCGAACGCGGTTGTCACCCCGATCTCCGCCAGCGTGCGGGCGAGCAAATCGCCCACTGCCTCGCCGGTCACCAATGCGTCGGGGGAGAGAGCGAGATTCATGCCACCACCTTCAGATTGGGAACCGGATTGCGGCGGCTCCATCCCAATTGCCGCGAGATTTCCTCGGCCGCCGCCGCGACCGCCCGACCGATCTCGGCACGGCGTTCGCCACCGGCAAAGGCTGCCACCTGACCGCTGACATTGATCGCAGCGACTGGCTGATCGGCCGCATCCAGCACAGCGGCAGCCACCGAACTGATCCCGGCCTCAAAGAACTCGTCGCTCCAGGCCAGCCCGGCGGCGCGGTCCTGATCGATGCGCGCGCGCAGTTGCGGCAAATTCACCGCCGTGTGGGCGGTCACCGCTTCGAGCGGCTGGTTGGCATAAAGTGCCGTCACCTCGTCGGGCGGCAGATGGGCGAGAATGATGCGGCCCATGGTCGTCGCATGCGCAGGCAAGCGGCTGCCGACGCGGATATTGCTCACAAAGCTCAGATTGGGCGTGCGGCGGACCAGATAGACGATCTCGCGCCCGTCCAACTGGGCCAGATGGGTGGACAGCCCCAGCGTTTCGGCCAATTGCGTCAGAACCGGAATCGCCGCCTGCACCATGTCGTCCGAGTAGAAGGCATGCGCTGCCATTGCGATCAGCCCGCGCCCGATGCGCCAGCCGGGGATGTCCGCGCCGCGCGGCTCGATCAGCCTCTCGGCCTCCAGCGTGTGCAGCAAGCGCAGCAGCGTGGTGCGGTTGATGTCGAGTGCCCTGGCAGTACGCGCCATGTTGGTCACCGGGTCGCCATCGGCGATCTGGCGCAGCAGACGGGCCGCGCGCTGCACCGGCGGCGAGAGATAATCGCTGTCATGGATGACGGCCTCAGACATCTGTGGCCTCCCGCACCAATCCTTCAAGCAGACGCGCCACCGCCTCCGGGGCCTGCTGCGGCAGAGCGTGACCGGCCTCTGGGATCAGCGTGAGCGAGTGCTTGGTCAGCGCCGCGTCATAGGTCGCCTGGGCATTGGACGGCGGCGTGACGATGTCCCGGGTGCCGCAGGCGACCAAGATGGGGATGGTGATCCGTGAGGCGTCGGTGAGCAGCGTTCCCGCCCCGAGGGCGCGGACGGCCTGGCCGTAGCCCGGCATCTTGATCGCCGACATCGCCCGGCGAACGCCCGCCACGATGTCGGAATTCGCCTCCGGGCGGAACACCAGCTTGGGCGCACGGGTGGTGGCGAATTCTGTCGCACCGAGACGTTGGAGATCATCAACGCGGCTCTGCACGTTCGATGGCAGCACCTCTCCCGGCGGCACGGCATAGCCCAGAGCGGGCGATAGCAGAGCCAGCCTGGAGACCCGCTCTGGGTATCTCAGCGCAAACCGTGCCGCGAACAGCGTGCCGAGCGAGTGCCCGGCCAGCGTCACCCGCTTCATCCCCAACGCGTCGAGGAATTCCGCGAGGCGGGTGGCGTAATCTTCCGGCGTTGGCAGCGGATTGGTGAGTGGTTCGGAATCCCCATAGCCCGGCGCATTCCAAGCGGTGACGTCGATGGAGGGGTCCATCACCTCGATCATCCGCGCCCAGCTTTCGGCGTCGCTGCCAATGCCGTGCAACAGCACCAGCGGCGACGTCGTGCCCGGGCGACGGATATGGGAAATGCCTGCGGTGATGTTCATGTGAACACAAACCCTGCGGCCACCGGCAAAGTCTGCCCGGTGAGCGCCAGAGCCCCTTCGGTGAGGAGGAAAACGATGGTGGCGGTGATGTCTTCCGGCACTTGTGGCCCCGGCACGGCGCGGCCGTTTTCATAGAAAGCATGGCGCTCGGCGGGCACGTATTCGGTGGCCTCGTTGCGCATGATGCCTGGTGCGACGGCGACGATGCCCACCCCTCGCGGCCCCAATTCCCGTGACAGCGAACGGGTCATCGAGATCACCGCCCCCTTGCTCGCCACATAGGCGAGCAGACGCGGGGCTCCCCAAAGGGCAGTGTCGGAGGCGAGGTTGACGATGCGGCCATGGCCGGATTTCTCCAGCATCGGTGCCATCGCGCGCGTCATCAACCAGATGCCGCGGACGTTGACGCTCATCACTCGGTCCCAAGTCTCCAGCGTGATCTCGTCGAACATCGGCCCACCAATGCCGGTGGCGATGGCAGCATTGTTGACGAGGCCGTCAAGCCGACCCTCGTGCTCGGTGATGTTGTAGGCCAGCGCCTTGATGCTCTCCGGATCGGCGAGATCGACGCGGGCAAACCGCACCACCGCGCCCATCTCCGCCAGCGCATGCGCGGTGGCGTGGCCCGCGTCGTCGAGAATATCGGCCAGGATCAGCCGCGCCCCGACCGCCGCACAAGCCTCGGCAATCGCACGCCCGACGCCGCGTGCGGCCCCGGTGACGAGGATGGTCCGGCCCGCCAGAGTTTGGGGCTGGGCGCTCATCAATGGTGGGCTTTCGGGATGTAGTGCAGCGCCCGCGTCTCGATGGCGGCGACCACCCAATACATGGCGATGCCGATCAAAGTGAGCACGAAGATCGCATCGAAGACCATCGCGGTGTTGGCCTGCCCCTCGCCATAGGTGATCAGGAAGCCGAGCCCGATCTCACCGCCCATCAGCTCGCCGACCGTGACACCGATCACCGCCAGCGTGGCACCGATGCGCAGGCCCGCCATCAGGCTGGGGATCGAGGCGGGGAAGCGGATCTTCCAGAAAATCTGCCGCCCGCTCATGTTGTAGGCCCGCGCCAGATTGATCAGGTCGCGGTCCACCGTGCGCATGGCTTGGAGGATGTTCACCATGATCGGGAAAAACACCACCAGGATCGTCACGATCAGCTTCGGCCATGCATTATAGCCGAACCACATGATGAACAGCGGAGCGAACGCCACTTTCGGCGCGATTTGCAAGGCGAGGATATAGGGCGAGAGCACCTTCTCCCACAGCGGAGAAAGCCCCAGCAGATAGCCGAACACCGCCCCCAGAAGTGCGCCGAGTGCGAAGCCAAGGCAGGCCATCGTGGCGGTGGACACCGAGTGCATCAGCAGGTTTTCCTGCTGCCACATCCGCCCCATCTCCCGCACCAAATCACTCAGCTGCGGGATGATGTATTTCGGCACGTGCAACGCCGTCGGCAGGAACTGCCAAAGGCCGAGGATCAGCACCAGCACCAGCAGGCTCGCCACCGGCAGCAGCGAGACGCGCACCTCCTGACGCCCCGGCGGCGGAGGGGCCGCCGGGTTGTCTTCCGCGACAATCGGCGCGGTGTCGGGCGAGCTGGCAGCGATGCTGTCGGCCATGTTGTCCTCAGCTCACGAAATCATTGGTGTAGAGATCAGAGACCGGCGTGGCGGTCTGGATCACGCCGTTCTCCAGATAGCTCTTCTGCACCTTGTCCAGCCGGGCCGGATCGAACTTGCCGAGCGAGGAAGGCGGGGTGGCCGGATACACGTCGCGCACATAGCGGCGCAGAATGCCCTCGATCTCGGCCTCCTTGCCCGCCTGCTGCGGCACGGCGGCCACGTAGTCGCGCGTCGCCGCCTTCGGGTCGTCGATGCAGTCGCGCACCGCGTGCAGCACGGCGGCGACGAAGCCACGCACCACTTGCGGGCGCTTGGCGATGATGTCGTCCGACGCCACGACAGCCTGCGACATCGAGGGGATGATCTGCTCGAAGGCGAAATAATCGAGTGGCGTGCCCGCCGCCTCGATCGTCGCCGCCCATTCGGGGACGGACATGATCGCATCCACATTGCCCGAGATCATCAACTCGGTCATGCCTGCCGGGCCGACCGCCTGGATCGAGGCGTCGTTCTTGTGGATGCCGAAGGAGGCCAGCACGCCGAGCAGGGTGTAATAGCCGGTGTCCTGATAGCCGATCACGCCGATCTTCTTGCCCTTCAGATCGGCAATCCCCTTGATCCCGGCGGCCTTGCGGGCGGCGATCTGATAGAGCGATTTGCCACCGAGCAGGGCCACACCGCGCACCGGCAACCCGTTGGCGCGCACGATCATCGAGGTCTCCCCCACGCCGCCACCGAGATCGGCATTGCCGACGGCGACCTGCTTGGCGACATCGGCACCGCCCTTGCCGGTCTGGAAATTCATCGCCAGCCCGTTGGCCGCGTAATAGCCGCGTGCCTCGGCCAGACGATGCGGCAGGAAAGCGGGCAGGAAGGAGGGGGCGGGGAAGAGGTAGAGCGCTGCCTCCGCCGCATAGGCGCGGCTTATCATCGGAGCACTCAGCGGGGCTGCGATCAAACCAGTCAAAGCGGCGCGACGTGTCAGATTCATGGGATTGGCCTCTTGTGCGGGGTGGTCAGGCTTCGATGCGTTCATCCAGGTGCAGCGCGTTGAACAGATGCGCCATGATCTCGTGTGCGCGCGGCATCGCCTGCCGCGCCATCGGGTTTTCGCGGTCGGGCAGACCAACATCGATCTCCTCGACAATTCGCCCCGGCCGCTCGCTCATCACCAAAATCCGGTCCGACATCGTCACCGCCTCAGACAGATCATGGGTGATCAGCAGTGTTGTGACTCCGGATGTGGCGATGGTCTGGGCGAAGCTGCGCTGCAGGACGAGCTTGGTTTGTGCGTCCAGTGCCGAGAAGGGTTCGTCCAACAGCACCAATTCGGGCTCGATGGCGAGCGTGCGGGCCAGAGCGGCGCGTTGGCGTTGGCCGCCGGAGAGTTGGTAGGGATAGCGGTCGGCAAACTCGGTCAGACGACAGCGCCGCAATTCCCGAAATGCTCGCTCACGCCGCATCGTGGGCGTGAAATTCCGCGCCTCCAGCCCGAATTCAACATTGTGCAAGATCGTCCGCCACGGCAGCAGCAAATCCTTCTGCAGCATGAAGCCGACATGCGAGGACGGGCCGGTGACGATCTCGCCGCTGAGCCGAACATCGCCCTCGCTGGGATGATCGAGGCCCGCCACCAGATTGAGGATCGTGCTCTTGCCGCATCCGGACGGGCCGACCACCGAGACGAACTCGCCATGGCGGACGCTGAACGACAATTTCTCAATCGCGGTGAACACGCCCTTCCCATTGCTGGCCGGGAACCGCCTTGTCACGCCATCAAGCTGCAACGTGGGAACCGCAAGCGACATGGGTTTGTCCCGTTCTTACGCAGAGGCCTCAGCGACAGTATCGTTCACATATGAACGTATAGTTCGTATATTCGACAACTCTCACGCAGCGGGGGAACCGATGTCAAGCAGATTGTACATAACGACGCCGGAAATTTTGAGCGACGCGGAATGGTCGCTCCGCGGCGTCTCTTGCGTTGCATTGCGGCATTTCGCCTGTCACGCTTCGTCAGGTGTGACTGAAAAGGTGTCGGCATGAAACGACGGCAGTTCCTCGCGACCGCATCCGCAATCGCTTTGGCCGCCCCCAATGTGGTGCGCGCCCAATCGGCGTCAAAAATCCTCAAATTCATCCCGGAATCCGACGTCACCGTGCTCGACCCGGTCTGGACGACGGCCACCGTTACGCATCACCACGGCTATGCGGTGTTCGACACGCTCTATGGCCAGGACGACAGCTTCGCCATTCAGCTCGAGATGCTGGCCGGTCAGAACGTTGAGAATGACGGCAGATTGTGGCGATTGACGTTGCGTGACGGGCTGAAATTCCACGACGGCA
>CAITEF010000515.1 GCA_903891315.1 uncultured Rhodospirillales bacterium
ATGCACATGGCCGGGGACGAATTTGGTCGCGTGTGCCTTGATCGACAAAATCCCGCCCTCATCCAGAATGGCAAACGCCCGCTCGGCCGGTGAGGTGGCCTGGAAATTGGTGGGGAAATGCAGCAGGCCCTCCGCCGTGCGCTGCGGGAAGAGCAGGCTTGCGCCTTCAAGCCCAAAGCCGGAGGCGACACGAGCAGTGGCCGAGACCGGCGAGCGCAGGTCGCGGCCGGACGCGACCCATTCCATCCCTTCCTGCACGCAGGCGGCGCGCAAGGCGGGCGGCAGATTCCAGCCGGGTGGTTGCAAGCCCGGGGAGAAGGCGAGACCGGCTTCGGTGAAGATCTGCTTCGCCGCGCGCAGCATTGCGGCACACACCGCAACCGACTGATGCTGGAATTCCATCGCGATGCGCGGGCCGCGATGGATGTGGTGCAGCCCGTGCAGCGCGATCTCGGTGCGCGGCATCGCACCCAGACAGGCGCAGAATGCCGGGTGTTGGCGCAGATCCATCGTGCCCTTTGCCAAAATCGGCGCCAAATACACATGCTCGCGCAGCATCGGCACATGGCGCAGCAGGCTGCTCGGCGTGGGCGAGATTTCGCGCCAATCGGGCGTGACGAACAATGTGATCCGCAATCGCGGATGCCGGGCGAGCAGCCAGTTCAGCCGACCCAGAACGCCCTTCTCCAGATCGCCACCCGCCTCAAACGGCGCATTGCGGCGACCGGGAAAGATGTCGTCCACCGTTAGCACCACCGCCGGGCGGCCACAGGGCAGAAAATGCCGTATCGGCCCGCCAGCCATCGTCTCCGCCAGCATGCCCCATCTCCGCTGATCTGGCGTGAGTTTCGGGCAAATCGATTAACGAATTATGAGGCGGACCACTGGCTGTGCGCCTGCACCATGGTGCGCACGCGCGGATAGATTTCGGTGCGCCAGCGCCTGCCATTGAAGACGCCGTAATGGCCAACGCCGGTTTGCAGATGGTAGCGCTTCATCGTGGGACGTATGCCGACGCAGAGATCGAGCGCGGCCATCGTCTGGCCGATGGAGCAGATATCGTCCATCTCGCCCTCCACCGCGAACAGGGCGGTGTGGCGGATGGCGCTTGGATCGACGTTCTGGCCGCGCCACTGCAGGCGACCGAGCGGGAGTTCGTGGGTCTGGAACACCTTCTCGACGGTCTCCAGATAGAACTCGGCGGGCAGGTCCATCACCGCGTTGTATTCGTCGTAGAACCGGCGATGGGTGGCGGCTTCTTCGTCGCGGCCCTGCACGAGGTCGTTGTAATGGTCGAGATACGCCTTCATATGACGTTCGGCATTCATCGCGATGAAGGCGGTGAGCTGCATGAAGCCGGGATAGACCCGCCGCCCGGCACCGCCATGGCCGTGGGGGACAGTGCCGATCAGATTGTCGCGGAACCATTCGATGGGCTTGTCGTTGGCAAGCTTGTTGACGGCTGTGGGGTTGATCCGGGTGTCGATCGGGCCCGCCATCAGCGTCATGGTGCGCGGCACGGCGCGATTTCCCGCCTGCGCCATCAATGCAACGGCCGCCAGTACCGGCACGGCGGGCTGACACACCGCAAGCACGTGGCGGTTCGGGCCAAGTTTTTCGATGAAGCGGATGATGTGGGCGATGCACTCGTCCAGATCGAATGTCCCGGCATCGAGGGGGATGTCGCGCGCATTGTGCCAGTTGGTGATGAAGACATCATGGTCCGGCAGCAAGGCGCGCACGGTGCCGCGCAGCAGCGTGGCGAAATGGCCGGACATCGGAGCCACGACCAGCATTTTCGGCTGGCCCTCCACACCTTCCTTGGCGAAGCGGGTGAGGGTGGCGAACGGGGTTTGATCGACGATCTGCTCCTCGACTGCCACTTCGCGGTTGCCGTAGGGCGTGGAGGTGATGTTGTAGGGCGGGCAAGTGTGGGTGATGCCGCCATTGGCGATCATGTCGGCGGCGGCGGCGAGATGGGCGATGGGCAGTGGACGGTTCTCGCCTGGCCAGAAAGCGTTCAGCCAGGTCGTTGTCATGCGCGACAGGGCTTTGGCCTGTCTTGTCGCGGCGGCCTGGGCCTCGAACGCCTGATAGATCATGCCCGAATTCGTCTCCGTGATTGCAATCCGCACGCTTCGGCAGCAACGTTGTTGCAGTGCGATGGTTTTGACAACCGCCCAGATTCACTCACTCGCAGGATTCGCATATGTCCGACATTAAACCCCTCGCCACTGAGACCGTATTGCTGATCAGCAGCAAGAACTATTCCTCCTGGTCACTGCGCGGCTGGCTGCTCGTGCGGATGTCCGGGCTGGCGTTTTGCGAGCAACAGGTCGATCCGAATGACGAGAATGCCCGCAATGAACTGCTGCTGCGGGCGTCGTCGATCCGGGTGCCGAGCCTGATCCATGAGGGCGTGCAGATCTGGGACACGCTGGCGATTGCCGAATATCTCAACGAAATCAAACCACGCGCCGGGATGTTCCCCAAGGACCGGCAGGCGCGGGCAAGGTGCCGTTCGATCTCGGGCGAGATGCATTCGGGTTTCGAGGCGTTGCGCTCAACGTTGCCGATGAATCTGCGCATGCGCCGCGCCAATTTCCCGCTGTGGTCATCGGTGCGCGCAGATATCGCTCGCATTGAGGAAATCTGGCGCGAGTGCCTCACCACCTGGGGCGGGCCATGGCTGTTCGGCGAGAAGCGGAGCGTGGCGGATGTGATGTACGCACCGGTCTGCACGCGGTTTCAGAGCTATGGGGTGAAGCTGGACCGGCTGAGCGAGCAATATTGCGAGACCACGCTGGCCCATCCGCACATGGTGGAATGGGCGGAGGGGGCGGCGGCCGAGACGGAGTCGTTCACCGAGCTGGAGGTGGAGTTTTAGTCGGTATTTTACCGGGCTGATCGGACAATTTTGTCCGGCATAGAATTCAAGCCCTCAATTTTTCGTAGCTACGAAAATGGAAATCTCCTACGATCCGGCCAAGCGGGCGCGGACGCTCGCTGAGCGCGGACTGGATTTCGAGGATGCGGCGCTGGTGTTTGCCGGATTACGCGCCTCCGACGAGGATCGCCGCCGCGATTTCGGTGAG
>CAITEF010000516.1 GCA_903891315.1 uncultured Rhodospirillales bacterium
AGACCTACCAGATGGCGCAGGATTGGAAGCCCGATCTGGCGAATTGGTCGATGTATACGCCCTGGCCGTTCACCAATCTGTTCAAGGAACTCTCCGACAAGGTGGAGGTGTTCGACTTCGACAAATACAATTTCGTCACCCCCATCCTGAAGCCGGACGCGATGGATCGTGCCGAGTTGCTGGACCGGGTGATGAACAATTATCGCCGCTTCTACATGCGCAAGGCGTTGTTCTCCTACCCGTGGTCCGGCACCGGCCAGCGGCGGCGCTATCTGCTCGGCTGTCTGAAGGCGTTCCTGAAATCGGGCTTCGAGCGGAAATTCTATGATCTCGGTCGTGTCGGCTATTGGGGGCCGCAATCGAAGAAAAAGGTCGATTTCGGCTTCGACGCCGCCCGCAGCGCCGAACGTCCGGTGGAAGCCGCCGGGTGGGAGGCGCTGGCCGACAAATCCCGCAAGGCCAAGCCGCAGATGGTGGATGCGGACTGATATCAGAGTAGGATGGTCCAAGCCCTTTTTCCGTCAACGCGAGGAGCGCAGCGACGAAGCAACCCAGGAACCATTCGCTGCCCTCCTGGGTTGCTTCGTCGCGAGCGCTCCTTGCAATGACGAGGATTGCACATGGCTCATAGCCAAATTGCAGGCCGCGTCGGGCCAAATGCGGTGACGCAAATCCGCGCGTCTCTGCTGGCGCAGGGGTTGGATGGGACTGTGCTGTTCGACGCCGCCGGGATCGGCTCTTGGTGGGTGTCCCCGCCCGAGGAGATGATCCCGCAGGAGGAGGCGGCGCGGCTGCATCGGGCGGTTCGTGAGACGATGTCGCCCAGCGCCGCGCACGCGCTGCTGACCGATGCCGGTCGGCGGACGGCGGATTATCTGCTTGCAGTGCGCATTCCGAAACCCGCCCAGTTCGTGCTGCGGGCGCTGCCGCCGAGGGCCGCGTCTTGGCTGCTGCTGAAGGCGATCTCGGCCAATGCCTGGACATTCGCGGGCACCGGGCAATTTTCTTGGACCTCGGCGGGCCATGCCGAGGTGGCGATAGCCGGCAACCCGCTGGTGGCAGGGGAGGCGTCGATCACGCCGCTCTGCGAATGGCATGCCGCGGTGTTTGAGCGGCTGTTTCGGGAATTGGTGTCACCGAAAACCACGGTGATCGAAACAGCCTGCCGCGCATCCGGGGGCGATGCGTGCCAGTTCCGGATTGCGTGGTCCTGACCGATCACATCGGGTCGAACAATTCCTCTGACGCCACCAGCCACAGATCGGTGTCGCCGATATCGTCGCCCGCACGGGTGATGATGGCGGTGGCTTGGCCGCGATGATGGGTCTGGTGATTGAAGAAATGGGTGACAAGCAGGCTCATCGGCGCATGGCGTTGGGATTGCGTGGCACCGCTGAACCACGTCACCTCGCGCGCAAGATCGGCCTCGGTCAATCGATGCGCCCAGGCCTCGATCTTGCGGTCGGCCACCGCGCGGGCGGCGAACAGATCGTCGAAACGCTCGAACAACCGCCCGCTCTGCTTGAGCGGCAGCATCGGCTTCGGCCAATTGTCGAAGCGGGACATCCACATCTCGTCGGCCCACATCAGGTGGCAGAGCGTGGCGTGCAGCGTGCCCCAATACAGCCCGCCATCCTCGCGACGCTGCGCATCGGTCAGGCGGGCGGCGGCGGAATACAGGCGGCGGTTCATCTCGCTGTTATAATCGGCCATGACGCGTGCGTAGAGCGGGTTGATCATGCGAAACCCTCCGGTCGTTCCTCGGCCACGCCAAATTTGGCCTCCAGCGCCCGGCCCAAGCGCAGAATGCCACCCTCCTCGAACAACCGCCCCCACAGCCACACCGAATGCGGAACGCGATGCAGCGGACCTTCGGCGACCGCCACCGGCACGCCCAAACCGCGAGGTGCTCGGGTGCCGAGCTGGCGGAATGCGGCGCGCAAAGCAAGGCAGGGATGGCCGGTGAAATTGGTGATCAGTCCCATCGGGCCCACCAAGGGTGCCCCGATGATCACATCCACCTCGTGGAACCACCGATCCACCTCGCGCATCACCAGCCGTCGCAGCCGGTCGCGGTTGACGTGATCAACGGCTGAGAGAAACCGCGCGCGGCGGAAGGTGGAGGGCCAGGAGAAATTCTCCTGCCAGGTCAGCAGATCGTCGCGATCCGACAGCGTCAGCTCCTCAAACGCCGCCGCCGCCTCGGCGGTGAGGATGTCGTGCAGCGCCTCGTAGGGGAGGGGCGCGCGCTGCAACTCCACCAATTCGAGGCCGAGATCACGCACAGCATCCAGGGCCGCGATATCGAGCGGATCATGCATGTCCTCGGCAAAATAGCCGACGCGCAACTCGCCGAGCGGGGCGGTGGCGTCATCGGCGAACGGGGCGGCAATGCTGCCGGGGTCGTTCGCGTCGAAGCCGTTCAGCGCGTCGAGCACCAGCGGCGTGTCGGCAACCGACCGGCAGATCGGCCCCACCTTGTCCATCGACCACGCCAGCGCCATCCCGCCCACCCGGCTCACCCGCCCAAAGGTCGGCCGAAGTCCGGCGGTGCCGCAGCGTGTGGATGGGTTGACGATGGAGCCCAGCGTCTCAGTGCCGATGGCAAATCCCCAGAGGGCCGCAGCGGTGCCGGAGCCGGACCCGGCGGAGGAACCTGCCGAGCCTTCCTCCAGATTCCACGGATTGCGCGTCCGCCCGCCATGCCAGATATCGCCATAGGCCAGGGCACCCAGCGAGGTCTTCGCCACCAGCACCGCCCCGGCCGCCGCCAACAACCGCACCACCGCAGCGTCCTGCGTCGGCACTCGGTCAAGATGGGTCTCAGCCCCCCAGGTGGTGGGAAGTCCCGCGGTGTCGAAAAGATCCTTGATCGCGTAGGGCACCCCGTGCAACGGCCCGAGCCATTCACCGCGTGCGAGTTGTTCGTCGGCAGCGCGTGCCTGCTGCATCGCCAGACCCGGCGTGGCCAGCGCGATGCATTCCAGGCGCGAGCCAAAGCGGGCAATGCGATCAAGGTAGATTTCGGTCAGCCGCACCGAACTGATCTGCTGCGTCCGCAGCCAATGCGAGAGTTCGACCAGAGGCGCGAAGGCGATGTCGGTGTCATTGTCGGGCAAATTGCGTGTGGCCACGGGCGGGATCACGCCTGAAGCGGTCGGCATCACGAAGCCGGGCAGGCGTGGGTCGAAGCGCGTGGCGGGGGCCAGGTCGTCCGGTAGCTGGAAACTGCGCCGCAGACGGGCGCGGCCCACCTGAAGCATCAGCCCCTCCAGCATCTGCTCCCGCTCCGCCTGCGTGTAGGCAACGCCATGCACATGCTCGGCGGCTTCCAGATCAGACAGGGTAATCGATGTTTCAGACATGTTGGGGAACGATCCTGATCCAGTCGCGGCTGTATTCCAATGGGTCTATGGGTGCGGGGCGTCCCAAGGGTTCACAAGTGCGACACCGCATGTTTCAAAGTCTGCGATATTCCGCGTTACGACCGTCATACCGTGCACCAAAGCAGTCGCCGCGATCAGGGAGTCACTGAGCGGGCGCGGATTGGGGGCGTGCAGGGCGGCACTGCGTCGCGCGATGACGAGGTCGACGGGAAGAATGCGGTCGGCGAAGCTCGGCAAGACGTATCCCTCTAGCCATTTCCGCAGGATTGCCCCTTGGGGCGGATCACGGCGCTCGGCCAGCATGGTACCGATTTCCAATTCCTGTATCACGATTGATGACAGGAACATGCGGTCGGACGGCACGCTCTGCGCCCAAGCGACCACATGTGGATCAGCCCTGCCGACGCCGATCTTTCGCAGCTCTGAGACCACGTTTGTGTCGAGCAGAAACATCAGGATAAATCGACCGCCCGGGGCAGGTCGCGCGAGCGCGGAAACTCGACTTCGATCTCCCCAACCCCGGGCGGCATGCACAACAGATCGGCGATGCTGCGATTGCCGCCGGTGATGCGGCGATATTCATCGATGCTGAGCAGCACATGGGCGGGTTTGCCGCGGTCGGTGATGATCACAGGACCATTGGCCGCGGCCTTCTTGGCGCGTCCGGTGTCTTGATTGAACTCACGGCTGGAGAGGGTGGTGATGCTCATTATGGACCTCCCAACGTCGAGATGGCAGAATGTAGAAACGTTACTACATGCGTCATTCCAGGTCAAACGCGCCGTGTTTTGCAGCAGACAACGCGTCCGGTGCCCGTCGTGGCAACAGGGGATTTTGTTCAGCACCGTGAGATGACAATGTGTTGAAAAAAGGGGAGCGCCATGACCGAAGCAAGACGCTGGATCCGTCGTCCTGAAGGCTCGACCTGGGGGGATTGGGGTGCGGACGATCAATTGGGCCGTCTCAACCTACTCACCCCCGCCCGCGTGCGCCGGGCGGTGCAGGAAGTGCAGACCGGCGAGACGTTCTGTCTTTCTTTGCCGCTCGACTACCCGGGTGAATCGACCATCAACCCGCGCCGTTCCGCCCCGGAACTGATGCCGACCCTGCGCTCCGGTCGGCCCAACATGGCCTATCCGCTGCGCTGCGACGATCCCACCAGCACCGATGTGCTGTGCGATGATCGCGTGCTGCTCACGCTGCAATATTCCACCCAATGGGACAGTCTCGCCCATGTCGGCCAGATGTTCGATGTTGATGGTGACGGTGCGGCGGAGGACGTGTTCTACAACGGCTTCCGCGCCAATTCCGACATCGCCGGGCCGGTGATCTATGGCGTGGACGGCGTGCGGCAGAACGATTTGGCACCGCAGGGGGCGCATCGCCTCGGTGTGGAGAACATGGCGGCAACCTGCATGCAGGGCCGCGGCGTGATGATCGATCTGCACGCGCATTTCGGCGATTCCGGCCAGATCATCGGCTATGACGAATTGATGCGGGTGCTGGAGGCGGATCGCATTGAGGTGGAGGAAGGCGATTTCGTCTGCCTGCGCACCGGATTCGACACGATGCTGCTCGGGATGAACCGCAAGCCGGACGCGGCAAAACTGTTCGCACAAACCTCGGCACTTGATGGCCGCGACGAACGCCTGCTGCGCTGGATCACCGATTCGGGCGCGGTTGCGATGATCTCGGACAACTATGCGGTCGAGGCGCATCCCGCGCGGATTTGTGCGGAGCCTTACTGTTCAGGCCTGCCGCTGCATGCGCATTGCCTGTTCAAGCTTGGCTGCTATCTGGGTGAGATGTGGCAGCTCAGCCCGTTGGCGGATTGGCTGCGCGCGCATGGGCGGTTCCGCTTCCTGCTGACGGCACCGCCTCTGCGTTTGCCGGGAGCCGTCGGCTCGCCAGTAACTCCGGTTGCCACAGTCTGAAATTTGCATCATTTATCGGACGATAACGGGCATCTGGCCCACCGTCGTCCTGGGGAGGAGACAAGCATGTCGTCAACCACCGCGTCCGGCATCGATGTGCCGGCTTTTATCGACGCCCAAAAGATCGGCCGCTACCAGATTTTCCTGCTTCTGGTCTGTGCGTCGGTGATGTTCTGTGACGGATTCGATGCCCAGATGATGGGCTATGTCGCCCCCAGCATCGCCAAGGAATGGGGTGTCACCCGACCGCAACTCGGCCCGGTGTTCAGCGCCAGTCTGATCGGTTTGATGTGCGGCGCGCTGACGCTCGGGCCGGTGGCGGACAAGATCGGCCGTCGCTGGATCATTCTGATCAGCACGCTGGTGTTCGGCGCGCTGACATTGGCGACGATGTTTGCCTCCAACCTCAATGAAATGCTGATGTTGCGCTTCCTCACCGGCATTGGGCTCGGTGGTGCGATGCCCAACGCGATCGCGCTGACCGCCGAATTCAGCCCCAAGCGCCGCCGTGCGACGATGGTGATGAGCATGTTCATCGGCTTCTCCATCGGTGCGGCCGTCGGTGGTGCTGTGTCGGCGTGGTTGATCCCGGAATTCGGTTGGCGCTCGGTCTTCCTTTATGGCGGCGCGCTGCCGCTGGTGCTGCTGCCCTTCCTGCTGTTCGCTTTGCCGGAATCGGTGCGGTTTCTGGCGCTGAAGGGCCGTGATGACGGCGTGCTCAAGCTGCTGGTGCGCGCCTTTCCGAACGCGGGACTGCATTCGGGCACGCATTTCATGCTCTCCGAGCCGTTGGCCAAGGGTATCCCGGTCTTCCACCTCTTCCGTGGCGGTCGTGCATTGGCCACGGTGCTGATCTGGATCCTGTTCTTCATGAGCCTACTGGAGCTGTTCTTCCTCTCCAGCTGGCTGCCGACCGTGGTCAACGATCTTGGCGCCTCGGTGTCGATGTCGGCCCAGCTTGGTGGGCTGTTCCAATGGGGCGGCGTGATCGGGACCTTCGCGCTCGGCTCGGCGATGGACAAGCTGGCGACCAAGGCGCTCGGCTATGTCTATCTGTTCGGCGTCTTCACGGTGGCCAGCATCGGCATGGTCGGCCACTCGATCCCGTTGCTGGCAGTGGCGATCTTCTTCGCCGGGCTGTGCATCGTCGGCGGGCAGAATTGCTCGAACGCGACGGCGGCCGCGTTCTATCCCACCGCGATGCGGTCATCCGGGATGGGCTGGGCGTTCGGCATTGGCCGCATCGGCTCGGTCATCGGCCCGGTGATTGGTGGCCAGCTGCTGGCGTTGCATTGGCCGGTGCAGGATCTGTTCATGGCCGCAGCGATCCCCCCAGCCATCGCCGCCATTGCTGGCTTCTGCCTGCGCTTCGCCGGTGTTGGCGTCGAGCAACAAGAAACCTGAACTGAAAAGGAAAAGCGCTTCATGACCGAGACTTTGAACACGCAGGTTTGCATCGTCGGTGGCGGCCCGGTGGGCCTTGGGCTTGCCATCGATCTGGGCCAGCGGGGCATCAATGTCGTGGTCCTGGAGCGCTATCCCGCTTTGCATCTGATCCCACGCGGCCAGAACCTGACGCAGCGGACGATGGAGCACATGCATTTCTGGGGCTGCGAAGACCGCGTCCGCGCTGCCCGCACGGTGCCCGCCGATTGGGGCATGGGCGGGATGACCACCTATGGCACGCTGCTCAGCGAGTATCGGCATGATTGGATGAAGCGCGAACTGGTGCGCCCGTTCTACTTCACCGAAAACGAACGCCTGCCGCAATATCAGACCGAGATGGTGCTGCGTGAGCGTGCCGCCGAACTTCCGAACATCAAACTGTTCTTCGGCTGGCGGGTCGACGACGTCGCGCAAGACGAACACGGCACAACGGCGCGGGTCTCGGAGCGCGAGGGCACCGGCAAGATGGTCGTGCGTGCCGATTATCTGGTCGGCTGTGACGGCACCAAATCGCTGGTGCGCGAGACTGCCGGGATCACCCAGAGCATTGAGGACCACAACCGTCTGATGGTGCTGCTGGTGTTCCGCTCGACCGGCCTGCACGAAAAGCTAGAGGCTTTCCCCGGCAAGTCGTTCTTCAACGTGCTGGGCCCAGAGCTGAAGGGATATTGGCGCTTCTTCGGCCGCATCGATCTCGGCACCTCGTGGTTCTTCCACTGCCCGGTGCCGGAGGGGACGACGGAGGACAATTTCGACTTCAAGCGACTGGTCTGGGACGCGGCGGGGGCTGAGTTCGACATGGAGTTCGAACGGATCGGCTTTTGGGATCTGCGCTTCACCGTGGCCGATACCTATCGCGCGGGCCGGATGTTCATTGCGGGCGACGCAGGTCATTCGCACCCGCCCTATGGCGGCTATGGGGTGAACACCGGCTTCGAAGATGCTGCCAATCTCGGCTGGAAGCTGGCGGCGAAGCTGCAGGGTTGGGGTGGCGAGGCGCTGCTCGAGTCCTACTCCGCCGAACGCCAACCGGTGTTTGCCTCCACTGCGCGCGATTTCATCGCCAAGGCGATCAAGGTGGACCGCGATCTGGTGGAGAATTTCTCGCCGGAGAAAGACCGCGCCGCGTTTGAGGCGGAATGGAAGGCGCGCACGTCGGACGCCAGTGCCGAGGTCCATGCCTTCGAGCCGAACTATGAGGGCTCGCCCGCGATGTTCGGCCCAAAAGGTGGAGTATGCTCGGCCATCGGCAAGCATGAACTGCGTGCCCGCGCCGGGCATCACCTGTCACCGCAGGTGCTGACGGACGGGCGCAATATTTTCGAGGCTTTGGGTGACGGATTCACGTTGGTGGCCCTCGGCGCCTCGGACGCGGCGGTGGCGGCCTTCGAGGCGGCGGCGCAGAAAGTTGGAACCAAGCTCACCGTGATTCGGGACACCGCCGAGCAAGGTCGTGAGCGTTATTCGGCGCCGCTGTTCATGGTGCGTGCCGACCAGTTCATCGCCTGGGTCGGTGATGGCTCCGTGCCGGATGCCGAGGCGGTGCTGCGTCGTCTTGCCGGGAAATGAAGCTGAATGGTGGGAGGGTTGCTGCCCGCCGCATGCCAACAGCCCGCCATCCTGAGCGAAGCGTCAGGATTCTGCGGTCGTAGAGACGAATCTATGGTTTCTGGAACCTGCCGCTTCGCTCAGGGTGACATGAGTATGTTCAGCCCACCGGCATGAAATGGCCGACGCCGCGCATGCGGGCCGAATGGAACAGGAACGGCATCAGCATGCGCGCGGTGTTGTCCGGGGCGATCACGTCCAGTTCCGTCAGGCCCCACAATTCGCGCGCGGCGTCAGTGGTGCCGAGGGCTGTGGCGGTCTCGTCGGTGATCAGCCGGATCGGCAAATCCTGGTCATAAGCCGCGATGCAGCGCAGAGCCGAGGAGATTGCCCGGCTGTCGGTGGGCAGGTCGATCAGGGCGGCGATTGGGCGGGCATGGTGCAGGCGGAATGGCAGTTCGTGATGGGTGTGCGCGATGGTGATCTGCATCTCCAGGGCCGCACAAATATCGGCGCAGAAATCCAGACCAGGGCTGTTCGTGCCCAGCAACAGAACCTGCGGCAATCCGCTCTCGGTCAGACACAGAGACGAATCGGGCAGTGCCTTACCGATCAGATGGCTGGGAGAGGCATGGGCGGTCATTTTGCTCACCTTTGTCTGCTTGCCTTAACGCATGTGTGCAGATTGGCGTTTTGTTGACCGTTTTTAAACAAAACAAAGGGTTGATATTCCGTCAGTGTACGGGAGTAAAACGTGAGTTTGCGTTATTGATCCGGCGCGGCACATTCTGAGTCCTGATGAACCACCCGTTGCCACTGCAGTCCCGTCCCCGTCCCGATGTGGACCCGCGCATTGCGCTGGTGCCGCTGCCGAAGCTGTTTGCCTGGTTGGCCGACAAATCTGAGGCCGAAATCCGCGCCAATTTGCCCAAGCAGGCCCGCATCCGGGCGGCCTCACTCGCGCAGGGCATGGCGGCAGCCGTGGGCGAAACGGTGGCACCGCCGCCGCCTCGGAACCCAATCAGGCGTGAGATCGTCCGCACCCCGCGTGAATCGGAGATCAGGGCGGACGCGCCGCAGGCCACTGCGCCGCCTCCCGGATCGGCGGTGGCGATCTCGCGCGCTGGCCCTCCTGGTGAGTCGAAGCTGCGCACGCTCGCCACAATCCCCGGTGCACCGCCGCGCGAAGCCAAAGCCGTTCTCCAAGAGGCCGATCCGCAACGCTCAGCCCCGTCGCCGGACGCCGTGCCGGTTTTGCGCGCTTTCCCGCTGGGCAACACCCAGCCGGTGGCAAAGGGACAACCGCCTGAGCCGCCTGCGGCCGAGCCTGCTCCGGACATCGTGCACGAGCCGGTTCCGGAACCGGTGGTCGAACACGCAGCCGAGCCGTTGCCGGATCCAGAACCAGGTCCAGAACCAGAACTGGTCCCGGCACATGAGCCGGTCGTCGCGGAACCCCAAATTCCGCAGGGAATGCTGGCCCTGCCGCCCGGTGCGGCGGAACTGCCATTGGCGCTGCCACCGCCGCTCTCCGCCCCCAAGCGCTCGCCGCCGCCTCGGATGACGCGGGCGGACGATTTCCTGCCAAGCCGCCCCGGCCAACTCTTCCCCGACGGCGTCTGACGTTGCCGCAGCGCAGCGTCGTTTTTGATTGACGCCAATGTCAGAATTATCTGACAGTTCCAATGACAGGCAAATTTGACAATTGTCTGCGGAGGGACCGTCCGATGGATGTCATGACGCGTATCGAGACCGCACTAGCTAAGGCCCTCGCGCATGCCGAGCTTCCGGGTGGTCCGCCGCTGCTGTCGCAGGCGATGCATTACGCTGTTTTTCCGCGCGGTGCCCGTATCCGCTCGCGTCTGTGCCACGCTGTCGCCGCCGCCTGTGGCGAGGACACGCCAGGCCTGACGGACGCGGCGGCCGCCTCCATCGAATTGTTGCACTGTGCCTCTCTGGTGCATGACGATCTGCCCTGCTTCGACAATGCGGACATGCGGCGCGGCAAGCCGTCGGTGCATGTGGCGTTTGGTGAGCCGATTGCGGTGCTGGCGGGCGACGCGCTGATCGTGCTGTCCTTCGAGACCATCGCCCGTGGCGCGCTGCGGGCCCCGCGTCGTCTCGCCCCGATGATCGCAACCCTCGGTCGCGCCGCTGGCACGCCGCTGGGCATTTCGGCCGGTCAGGCCTGGGAGAGCGAGCCGGAGATCGATCTGGCGCATTACCAGCAGGCCAAGACCGGGGCGCTGTTCTCTGCCGCGACGGTCTTGGGGGCGTATGCTGCCGGTCATGTCGCCGAACCGTGGCGGGCACTCGGTGAGTTGCTGGGCGAGGCCTATCAGGTCGCCGATGATTTGCGCGACGTGGTCTGCACGCCGGAAGAACTCGGCAAGCCGATTGGGCAAGACGAGCATCACGGTCGCCCGAATGCAGTGCAACGGCTCGGCCTGGACGGCGCGATTGACCGGCTGAACGACCTCGCCCGTGCGGCGGCGGCCTCGATCCCGGATTGTCGGGGCGCGCGGGATCTGCGCTCGCATATCCTCAGCGAGACGATGCGTCTGCTGCCAAAGGAACTCGCCACCCGCGCGGCTTGATCCCTTGGCTTTTCAGGATTGGGCGAACCGGGTTCAGGCGAATCCGCGTTTCCGCCGCTTCGCCGCAGCGTTTCCGCTCACGCGCTTTGTTGCGCGCAAGCGGGCGCGGGCGCTTTTCGATCTGTGTGCCGGGTTCGTCTACACCCAGGTGCTGACCGCCTGCGTGCGGCTTGATCTGTTCCGCGCGCTGGAGGCCGGGCCACGTACCGCCTCCGACCTCGCGCGGCAATTCGGATTGGAGGAAGCGGCCACCATCAAGCTGCTCGACGCCGCGGTAAGCCTGAAGCTGGCCGCACGACGCAGTGGCGGGCGCTATGGGCTGGGCCAACTCGGCTGTGCGATGCTGGGCGATCCCGGCATTCCGGCGATGGTGGCGCATCACGCCGCGCTTTATGCCGATCTGCGCGATCCTGTCGCACTGCTCAAGGGTGCAAAACCCGGAGCCCTTGCCGGCGCCTGGCCCTATGCCGGGTCGGACGCCCCGGCAGCCCTCACAGAGGCACATGTCGCCGACTACACGCAACTGATGTCGGTCTCACAGTCCTTCGTCGCCGAGGAGGTGATCGCCGCCTATGATTTCCGTCGCCATCGCTGCGTGATGGATGTCGGCGGCGGCGATGGCACGTTCCTCTCGGCGGTGGCCCGCGCTGTCCCGGACACGCGGCTGACGCTGGTCGATCTGCCCCCCGTCGCCGCCCGTGCCGCCGCCCGTTTCGAGGCGGCGGGACTGTCCGGTCGGGCGACTGCGAATGGCTGTGACGCCATCGCCGGTCCGCTGCCGAGCGGTGCTGATCTGGTCAGTTTCGTGCGCGTTTTGCACGACCACAACGATGACGCGGTGCTCGCGTTCCTGCGCAATGCCCACGCGGCGCTGCCGCCGGGCGGCGTGCTGCTGATCGCCGAGCCGCTCTCCGGGACTCCGGGGGCGGAACCCATCGGCGACGCTTATTTTGGCTTTTATTTTCTCGCGATGGGGCAGGGCAGCAGCCGAACCGCCGCACGGCTCAACGAGTTGGCAAATGCTGCCGGGTTCACCCCGCTGCAGGAACGTCAAACAAGACTGCCAATTCTGGTGCGGGTGTTGGTGGGCACCAAGCCGCCTTGAAACAAACGTAATCTTTGATTGACAGTCAGTTCTGTAAAGGTAGACTGACACTCACGAAACGCCCGCGCCGGGTTGTCAACTGGTTTGACACAAAGGTCCAAATCAGAAGGGAAACGCGGTTGATGCAAGCCCTCGCCGTTGTATTGCAAGAGCCGCAGAGGTTGGCGCTAGAGCGCCTCGAACTCAGTGTGCCGAGCGATGGCGATGTGGTGGTGGATGTCATCGCCTCCGGGATTTCGACCGGCACCGAGAAGCTGCTTTGGCAGGGGCGGATGCCGCAATTTCCTGGCATGGGCTATCCGCTGGTCCCTGGCTACGAATCGGTAGGTCGCGTCGCGCGTGCCGCTGGCGG
>CAITEF010000517.1 GCA_903891315.1 uncultured Rhodospirillales bacterium
CAGTTTCCACGAGAATCGGCTGGCGCTGAAAAATTTGACCTCTCGCAGCACGGGACGAACTGATGTTGACCGACCGGGATTCTCTGCTCCGCAAACTGCATGAACTGCGCAGCGAACATCGCGATCTCGATACCGTCATCTCCCGCGTCTCAGAAACCGGGCCGGTCGACCAATTGCATCTGGTTCGTCTCAAGAAGCGCAAATTGCTGCTCAAAGATGAGATCGCCTGGCTCGAATCGCGCTTGATCCCGGACAACATTGCATGACTGCCAACACCGTGCCGCTGGTCTCTGTCATTATGGGAAGTCAATCCGACTGGCCGGTGATGCACCACGCGGCGATGACTCTGGAAGAACTCGGCGTGCCGCATGAGGTGCGAATCGTCTCCGCGCACCGCACCCCCGAACGCCTGGTCGAACACGCCAAGACGGCGCGCGCGCGCGGTGTGCGGGTGATCATCGCCGGTGCCGGTGGCGCCGCTCATCTGCCGGGTATGACCGCCTCAATGACCACCCTGCCCGTCCTCGGCGTGCCGATGGAAACCCAGGCGCTGAAGGGCATGGATTCGCTCCTGTCCATCGTGCAGATGCCCGCCGGAATTCCGGTGGGAACGCTCGCCATCGGCAGAGCCGGTGCGGTCAACGCCGCCCTGCTCGCCGCCTCGATCCTGGCCGGCACCGATGACGCGCTGGCCGAGCGGCTCGAAGCGCATCGCGCCAAGCAAACCAATTCGGTGGCCGAAGCCCCGGTATGAATGCGCTGCCTCCGAACGCCGTGATTGGTATTGTCGGCGGCGGTCAACTCGGCCGGATGTCGGCGCTGGCCGCCGCCCGCCTCGGCTATCGCTGCCACATCCTCACCCCCGAGCCCGACAGCCCGGCCGCCCAGGTGAGCGCCGGAGTGACGCTTGGAGATTATGAAGACATAGACGCGCTGCGCGACTTCGCCTCCAAGGTGGATGTGATCACCTTCGAATTCGAGAACGTCTCCGCTGAGGGCCTCGACCTGCTCGCCGCGCTGCGCCCCGTCCGCCCCTCACCCACTGTGCTGCGGCTGAGCCAGGATAGGGTGGCCGAGAAGAGTTTTCTCAACAATGCCGGGATTCCAACCGCCCCATGGCGCGAAGTGAATTCGCTCGCCGATCTGGAGTCCGCCACCGCCGAACTCGGCCTGCCTGCCATCTTGAAAACCACGCGCCTGGGCTATGATGGCAAGGGCCAGATGATGCTGCGCGCGCCCGGCGATCTGGCTGAGGCTTTTGCCCAACTCTCCCCCAAGCCGCTGATCCTGGAAGGTTTCGTCGATTTCGGCTGCGAGATCAGCGTCATCGTCGCGCGCGGACTCGGTGGCGAAGTGGTGGCGTTCGACGTCGTCGAGAACCGCCACCGCCATCACATCCTCGATCTCACCCTCGCCCCCGCCCGCGTCTCCGAACTCATCGCCGACGCCGCGCGCAATCTGGCGATGCATGTCGCCGAGGCGATGGAGTTGGTGGGCCTGCTCGCTGTTGAGATGTTCGTCACCGCCGATGGCCGCGTGCTGGTCAACGAGGTCGCACCTCGGCCGCACAATTCGGGGCATTGGACCATCGATGCCTGCCCGGTGAGCCAGTTCGAGATGCATATCCGCGCCGTCGCCGGTTTGCCGCTTCCACCGGCCACGCGGCACTCGGATGCGGTGATGAAGAACCTGGTCGGCGAGGCGGAGACCGCAATGTGGCCGGAGATCGTCGCCACACCGGGGTTCTGCGCGCATCTCTACGGCAAAGCGGAGGCGCGCGCCGGGCGGAAGATGGGCCACGTCACCCGGCTGTTCCCCCGCGGCGCGCTGCCCGGCGAATTCGGCGTCACCGCCGCACTCGGTATTCTGGCCGAGCCGGGCCGCGACGATCCGGAGCCGCCGCACGGCCAGTTGTCATGAAATTGTCGCAAGTCAGATTCCGATAAGGCTGCTAGGTCGCAACGTTTAAGCGTCGGCATTTCCGGCGTGGGACGGGGGAATCTGGAAGATGTCAGAGCGGGTCTACAACGTGCTGTTCGTCTGTGCCGGCAATTCGGCGCGCAGTGCGTTCGGGGAAATGCTGGTCAATCGTTGGGGGGCCGGGAACTTCGTCGGCCACAGCGCGGGCAGCGCACCAAGTGACGAGGTGCATCCACTGGCGCTCAAGCTGCTCACCGAGCAGGGACATGACGTGAGCGGTCTGCACACCAAAAGCTGGCTGAAATACTCGCACGACGAAGCCGAGGCGATGGATTTCGTCTTCACCGTCTGCGACGACGCCGCCGCCGAATCCTGCCCGACCTGGCCGGGTGAGCCGATCACCGCGCATTGGAGCATTCCGGACCCGGCCAAGGCGTCTGGCTCCCCCGCCGAGCAGATGATCGCCTTCCGCGAGGCCTATGCGATGCTGGAGATGCGGGTGAAGCTGTTCCTCAGCCTGCCGCTCGCCAAGCTTGACCGCATCGCGATCCATCACGAGGTCACCAAGATCGGCCAATTGGCGCACGCCGCTTAAATCCGTCAGTCGAGGGTCAGCTTGAAACCCTCATGCGAATTGGCAAAGCCGAGGGCGCGGTAGAAATCCTGTGCGCCTCGGCGTTGCTTGTTGGTGGTCAGTTGCACAAGTGCGCAACCGCGCGCCCGGCATTGCTCCACCGCCCAGGCGATCATCTCCCGCCCAACGCCCTTGCCGCGCAGATGCCGCGCAACCCGCACCCCTTCGAGCGTCCCGCGCAACGCCCCGCGCAACGCCACGCCGGGGACGAAGCTGATCTGCACCGTGCCCACAATCTCCCCATTCATCTCGGCCACCGCCAGCAACTGGTTGGGATCGTCGGAGACCGCAGCGAACCCGTCGACATAACCCTGATCGAGCGGCGGGGCCGCCGTCTCGCGCTCGGAGCCGAAATCATCATCGGCGAGCAGCGCGACGATGGCGGCCAGATCGTCCTCGGCCGCTTGGCGGAATGTCACGCCCGTCAATTGTCAGGCCTCCTGCCTGGGTCGTGCGGCACGTCGTTGCAGACCACGCGTCATCGCCTCACGCAGGGCTTCATTCATCCGGGTCTGGTAACCCCGACCGAAAGCCTCGAAATAGGCCAGCACATCCGCATCGATCCGCAAGGTCTTCTGCCGTTTGATCGGACGGAAATACTTGCCGCGCACCGCGTCAGACCAGTCTGCAACCTCGGGGGCATCAGGATCGGTCAGATCGATCTTGTCGTCCGGCAACGCCGCCAGCGCGCGAAGGTCGGCCAGCAGTCGCGCATCGGGTTCAGTCTTCGGGGAATGTGCCATGTTCGTAAGCCCTACGCTCCTGCTTCGTTGCCTTGCGAACGCTGATCCTTTGCCGGATCCCAGACCCAAGCTGCCATTTGAACGATACCCGAAAGAGCAACAGAAATGTAGTTACAATTTTGTCGGACCGTGACGGCTCACCGCATCAAGGCACGCCTCGAATGCTGCCAGTGACGTCCAGACCGCATCCCCCGCCTCCTCGTGGCGGACGAACACACCGCCGCTGGCATCAATGCCGCCATCGATCATCAGATTGTCGGCCATGCCCTCGAAATCCTCGATCAACATGCCAGCCGCATCCACATTGCCGCTCACCCCGCAGAACGCCCGGCTGCGCGCGGCGAACGAGCATGCGCTGTTGCTCCAGCCGAACACGGGCTTTCCCAGCGCCCGCATGAAGCCCATCTCGTAGACTGTGCCGACATCTGCCGAGGGGCCGCGATAGGGCGTCAGATTGGCCACCATCACGTCGCATGAGCCGATATGCGCCTCGCATCGCCGCGCGATCCGCAACGCCTCGGGCAGATCGGCCCATGAAGCCGGATCGCCGCCCGGCAGATCGTCCAACGGCGAGACGCCGACCAGCCCGCGCGCCGCGCAGAGCGTCTTCATCCGCGCCGCGCGCACCATCGGATCGGGCAGGAACACGTCGGGTCCTGCGAGATAGACGCGCAGGCTCATGTCATCACGCGCCTCAAGAAGGCCCCGGCCTTGGCCACCGAGTCACGCGCCACGCTGACATGCCCGGTCAACCGCATGAAGCCGTGCAGCACGCCGGGGCAGATCTCCAACGTCACCTCGACGCCCGCCGCCTGCATCTTCTCCGCCATCGCAATCCCCTCATCGCGCAGCACGTCGAGTTCGGCGACCGGCAGATAAGTCGGTGGAAGCCCCGCAACATCACCCCGCAGTGGTGCTGCGAGCGGATTGTAGCGGTCGGCCGGGTGGCTGAGATACAAATCCCAATAGGCCCGCATGCCGACACGCGTCAGGCCGTAATCCTCGCCGAACTCCTGATAGCTCAGTGTCTCGCACGCCGCGTCGGTGACCGGATAGACCGGCAGCAATCCGCGCAATGCCGGGCCGTTGGTGTCGCGCAGCAGCATCGCCGCCGCCAGCGCCAGATTGCCACCCGCGGAGTCGCCGCCGACGGCAATCCGCGACGGGTCGAGTCCCCAGGCATGAGCGTGATGGGCAATCTGACGGATCGCATCCGCCGCCTCGAACACCGCGCGCGGAAATTTTGCCTCAGGTGCCAGCGAGTAATCGACATTCACCGTCGCCACCTCGCCGGCCGCCGCATATTCGCGCACCAGACGGTCATGCGTGTCGATGGACGACCACACCCAGCCGCCGCCATGAAACCAAACCAAAATCGGCAAATTCGGCTTGTCCACCGGCTTGTGCATGCGGCACTGGATGCGGCGGCCATGGGCTGCGATGAACACATCCTTGCTGTGATGCATCTGCGGCCCGCCCTCGGCGAGCTTCATCAGCAATTGGTCATTGATCGCCCGGCTGGCGTCGAGCGGCGGCTCCAACGAGACCGGCGGAAACGCCGCCGCCGCTTGGTCCATCATCTGCTTTGCTGCCCGCATTTCGGGATGCATCCGGTCGTCCATGATCCACCTCAACCCTTTGTCGACGTCATTGCTTTAGGCTGCCATGAGCCGCGACATGGGACCAGAGCGGCAATTCACGTGCAAACCGGCCCCAACTCGGATATGCTGCACCGCACAATGACCTTACATCGCTCCCTCTCCTCCGGCCGGTTCCGCCCCGAGGCGCTGTTCCGCCCGGATTCCGTCGCCGTCATCGGCGCCGCCAGCCCGGCGGGCGTGCAGGTGATGGCCAATCTGCTGTCCGGCGGGTTCAAGGGTGCGATTCTCCCGGTGACCGGCAACAGCAAATCCAGTGTGACGGCGATTTCCGGCGTGCTCGCCTATCCCGACATCGAAAGCCTGCCAATTGCCGCCGATCTGGCGATTCTTTGCGCCGACGGCATCGACACACAGGCCGTCTTCTCCGCCCTCGCCAAGCGTGGCACGTTCGCCGCAGTGATGATCGGCATGGCGGAGAAGGTCGGCGAGGCGGCGAAGGCCACCGGCGTGCGCGTGCTCGGTCCCGGCTCGTTCGGCATCTCGGTGCCGGGCATCGGATTGCAGGCCAGCCGCTCGCATCTGCTGCCGAACAAAGGCCGCGTCGCCCTGATCTCGCAATCCGCCGCGCTCTGCCGCGCGGTGCTCGACTGGGCGGAGCCCAACGGCGTCGGTTTCAGCCACGTCATCGGCGTCGGCGGCAACACCGATCTTGGTTTCGCCGTGGTGCTCGATTGGCTGTCGCGCGATGCCGGAACCGGCGCGATCCTGATGGATATCCGCCGCATCCGCGACCGCCGCATGTTTCTCTCGGGAGCGCGCGCCGCCTCGCGCATGCGCCCGGTGGTGGCAATGCGACCGGGCGGGTTGCTGCGCGACCCGACCGGCAGCTCCGACGCCGCGTTTGAAGGCGCATTGCGCCGCGCGGGCGTGCTGGTGGTCGACCGGCTGGAGGACATGCTCGCCGCCGCCGAGACCCTCACCCGCGCCAAGCCCGCGCGTGGCGAGACGCTCGCCGTGGTCACCAACGCCATCGGCCCCGGCCAGATGGCCGCCGATGCGGCGTTGCGCGACGGGCTGGAACTCGCGGTGCTCTCCGATGAGACCCGTGAAGTGGTCAAACTGAGCATTCCGCGCGCCTTCGGCCCTGCCAACCAATCCATTGCCCCCGGAGGTGCCGGCGACCTCGTCTATGTCGGCACTGAAAGCCCGATCAAATTGGCGGAGGCTGCAGCATTGCTCTCCGGGGCCAGAGAAGTCGGCGGCGTGCTCTGCGTGCACGCCCCCACCGGCGAAGGCGACGACTCGGCCATCGCCGCCCTGGTCGCCGCCGCCAAATCGATCAAGGCCCCGCTGCTTGCCTGCATCATGGGCGAGACCACCGGAGCCGTGCACCGTCGCACGCTGGCCGAGGCCGGAGTGCCGGTGTTCGCCACCCCCGAACAGGCGGTGCGCGGCTTCCATCATCTGGTCGAGGACCGCCACAACCGCGCCGCCGCGCGTGAATTGCCGCCTTCCGAAGTGCTCACCATCGCCCCCGACAAGGAGCGCGTGCGCGCCATTTTTGCCGCGGTCCGCACCGCCGGGAGATTGGCGCTGATGCAGGATGAGGCGCTGGACGTTCTCGCAGCCTATGCGGTGGACACCGTCCCGAGCCGGGCCGCGTTCAACATCGAGGAGGCGTTGGACCACGCGCAGGCACTGGGTTTCCCCGTTGTGCTCAAGCGACGCCGCTGCACCCAGCCGGAGCCACTGGTGCGCTCGTCAGCGATCACCGACATCATCGAGCCCAGCCAGGTGCGTGACGCGATCCGCCTGCTGAGCAGCACGGATGATGGTTTTCTGGTGCAGCATCAGGTCGCCCAGGCGCGTGAACTGCGCATCCAGGTGCGTGACGACGACACGTTCGGCCCCGCCATCACCTTCGGCCAGGGCGGCACCACCGCGCGGCTGTATCGCGACACCGCTGTTGATCTGCCACCTCTCAACCTGCCACTCGCCCACGCTTTGATCGCGCGCACCCGGATTTCCAGGGTGATGGGCAACACCACCGACCGTCGGGTCTCGCGCGAGGATGCGGTGGCGGACGTGCTGGTGCGCATTTCGCAATTGGTTGTGGATTTCCCCGAGATCGCCGAGATCGACATCGATCCGATCCTCTCCGGCCCCGATCAGGCACAGGCCGCCGATGCCTGGATCGCACTGCGTGCGGCCGGCGCCCCTCTCGCGGTTCTGGCGCTGCCGCCCTACCCAACCGAATTGGTCGGCCACTACGCCTCGCATCACGGTGACACCTACATTGTCCGCCCGATCCGGCCGGAGGACGCCCAAGCCCATAGCGCGTTCTTTGGTCGCCTGTCGCCGGAAGACGTGCGCTACCGCTTCTTCACCGCCTTGCGCGAACTCTCGCCCGAGCAAACGGCGCGGATGACCCAGGTTGATTACGAGCGCGAGATGGCCTTTGTCGCCACCCGCCCTGGCGCGGATGGGGTCGAAGAGACAATCGGCGTGGCGCGGCTGGTGCGGGACGCCCCGGAGCATGGCGAGTTCGCCGTGGTGGTGCAGCCCGATGTAAAGGGCAAGGGTCTGGCGAGGCATTTGATGCACCGCCTGATCGATTGGGGCCGCAGCCAGGGCATGCATGTGATCGTCGGCCAGGTGCTCGCCGACAACAAGCCGATGCTCGGCTTCGTCCGCTCACTCGGCTTCACCATCCATGGCCTGCCAGACGAGCCGGAGGTGGTGGAGGCGCGGCTGGTGTTGACCCAGTCGTAGGGTGTCAATTCCGCAGGAATTGGCACCCTACGCGTCGGAGATTTTTCGCGCTAACTAAGGCCGCATGAAACAGCCCCTCTCCGGCAGACGCAAACCGGCGTTGCTTCGCTCAGATCAATCAACGGCCAAGCGTCGGCAGACGCATATTGTCCAGCGCGGCAAAAGCGATGCCGTGTTGCGCTACGGCTATCAGGCACCGGGGTGGCGAGATTTCTATCACTGGATGCTCACGCTTTCCTGGTGGGCGTTCGGGATCGGCAGTGCCGGGTTCTACCTGATTGCCAATCTGGTCTTCGCGGGTCTGTATCTTCTGCAACCCGGCTCAATCACCAATGCGCGCCCAGGCTCGTTTCTCGATGCCTTTTTCTTCAGCGTGCAGACCTTCGCAACCGTCGGCTATGGTGTGATGGTGCCCGCCACCCAATACGCCAATTGGGTGATGACGGTGGAGACCTATGCCGGGTTGATCGGGGTTGCCATCACCACCGGCCTGATCTTCGCCCGCATCTCCAGACCCACCGCACGTGTGCTGTTCGCCCGCGTGGCGGTGATTGCGATGCATGAGGGCAAGCCCACGCTGATGCTGCGCCTGGGCAATGAGCGACGCAGCCAGATCGTCGATGCGACAGTGACAATGTCGGTGCTGCGCAGTTCCTACACCCAGGAAGGTCGGTTCATGCGCCGCTTCCATGATCTGAAGCTGATGCGCAGCAAGACACCGATCTTTTCGATCTCCTTCACCGCGATGCATGTCATCGATGAGCACTCAGTGCTGTATGGCATGTCGGCGGAGAAGATGAAGGAAGAGGAGATCGAATTGCTCGTCACCGTCTCCGGGCTGGAAGAGAGCCTCGGCAGCGTCGTGCACGCCCGCGCCTCGTTCGTGGACAGCGAGATCCTGATCGGCCAACGCTATGTCGATGTGTTCGGCGTGACCGAGGATGGCAGGCGCGGCATCGATTATTCCAAGTTCAACGACACGGAACCTGACATCAACCCATGACACCGCCTCCCGCCACCCAGGCGGCGCGGCGGCGCGCGATCCTGTGCATTATCGGTTCTTCCGCCCTGTTCACCGGCGCTTCAGCGCTGATCAAGGCGCTGGGTGCGGGGATCTCGCCCATCGAGGTTGCCTTCTTCCGAAGCCTCGTCGCCTCGGTGATCGTGACCGCGTTGATGGCCCATCGCGGTCATTGGGCGTATTTTCGCACCCATCGCCCTTGGGGCCATGCCGGACGAACGCTGTTCGGCTTCTATTCCATGCTCGCCGCCTATTACGGCTACAGCCATCTGCCGCTCGCATTCGCCACCGCCATCGGCTTTGCGATGCCGCTGGTGCTCTGCCTGCTCTCGTTTCCGCTGTTGGGGGAGAGAGTGGGGCCATCCCGGCTCGCGGCCTCGGTTGTCGGGCTCGGCGGCGTGTTGGTCATGCTGCGCCCCTGGGACGTGGGCGCGGTGCCGACAGTGCCGGTGCTGATCGTGCTCTCGGGCGTTGTGGGTTGGGCGATGGCGATGATTTCGATCCGCAAGCTTGGCGGGTTGGGGGAGAACAACAACACCATCATGCTGTGGTTCTCCATCGGCTGCACCGTCTTGTCCGGCGTCGGCGTGCTGCCGTTCTGGACCACACCCGATCTTTGGCAGCTTGCCGGATTGATCGGTGTCGGGCTGGTCTCGACGGTCGCCCAGGTGTTGATGACACAGGGCTACCGCTCCGCCGAGAGCGCGCTGCTCGCCCCGTTCGAATACGGTGCCATCATCTACGCAGCGCTCTACGGGCTGGCATTCTGGGGCGAGGTGCCGGATGGCTGGAGCCTCGCCGGTGTCGCCATCCTGATCTCGGCCGGCGCTGCGATTTGGCGCAACGCCGGGGCATGATCAGATCTTGAACGCCTCCAGTGTCGACGGATGGAACAACTCCTCCGCCGCCACCAAACGGTGCGACAGCCCCTGCTGGTGGTGGAAGCCCAGGAACGCGTCGAGCGTCTTCTTGCTCGACGCCACGCCATACGGCCAATAATCCTGCCCCATCAGATTGCGCGCCCGACGCAGGCTCTCTTCCACGAAGGGCAGCGTGACCTTGGTGGCCGAGGTGTCGGACAGCCGCTTGAGCGCCACCGCCTTGGATTGTTCGAACGCCTTGAGCAGTGCGAACGGCAGCCATTCGTGCTTCTCGACCAGAGAACGCCGTACGCCGAGAATATGCATGATCGGGAACAGACCGGTCCGCTTATACCAATCCGCCGCCACCGCATCGACATCCGGCCACAGCCAATCCACCAACGGTGAGCCCGCCTCGAACGCGGCAGGCGCGCGCGGGCCGATCAGCCCGTCAATCTCGCCGGCTTCAAGCATCTGGTTCAGCGTGCGATCCGCAGGCGCGTTCTCCAGCTTCACATCCGGCCCGAGATTGAGGTTGATCTTCTCCACCCGCCCGGGGCTGTCCATCCCACCACGCACCCAGGTGATGTCAGACGGCTTGACGCCATATTCAGTCTCCAGAACGGCGCGCGCCCAGACATTGGCGGTGAGCTGATATTCCGGCGTGCCGATCCGCTTTCCCTTCAGATCGGCGGGCGTGTTGATGCCGCGATCGGTGCGCTTGTAGATCGAGGTATGGCGGAAGGCGCGCGACGGATAGACCGGCACGCCGACATAGGGGCAGTTGTTCATCGCCGTCTTGACGGTGAAGCTCGACAGCGAGAGTTCGCAGACGTCGAACTCCTCGTGCCGGAAGGCGCGGAAGAAGATCTCCTCCGGGTCGAGTGCGAGAAACACCGGATCGGTGCCGTCGATCTGCACGTCGCCGTTGCGCAGCGGACGCACGCGGTCATAATCGCCGATCGCAATCGACAGGTTCAGCTTGGACATGAGGCTTCCTCCTTAAAATCGTCAGCAATTCATTTGGTTACAGGGCGAGCCGCACCACCGCATCGGCGTGGATGGCCGCACAGTCGATCAGCGGGAACGGCGCAAGGTCCGCATCGAACGCGAGTGCGAGATCGGTGCCGCCGAGCATGATCGCCTCGGCACCATGCTGCGCGATCAGTCGGCGGCCGACCGCATGAAACACCTCGCGCTGCGCTGGCGTCACGGTGCCGGATGCGGCCATGGTGACATAGGCGGCGTGCACGTCCTCCAGATCCGGCCCACTTGGCGGGATGATCTCGGCACTCGAAATGCCGCCATAGAAGCGCGATTGCATCACCGGGCGCGTGCCCAGAATGCCAATCCGCTTGATCCCGCGCGCCGCCACCGCGTCGCGCACTTCCTGGATCATGTCCACAACCGGCAGCGGCGAGGCGCGTTTGAACGCCTCGATGCAGAAATGCCCGGAGATCGAAGTCACCACCACGCATCCCGCCCCGGCCGAGACGAGCCGGTCGGTCAATCGTGTGTAGATCTCCACCTGCGCATCCACCGCGTTCGTCATGAGATGATTGAGGAGCGTCGGCGTGTCGGCGTGCACGATGGTCAGTTCCAATGGCGCTTTGCGGGCTGCGAAGGTCGAGATCAAACGCCGGTAATAGAAATCGGTCGCAGCCGGACCAATACCGCCAATAAGGCCGATCTGCATCTTTTCCTCCCCCAGGGGTCATGCGTCTTGTGCGGCCAATGATCGTAAGGTGGCGAACCGAGTCAACCCAGCAGCAGCGGGCGCATTTCGGCGGCAGCCTTGCGCAGCACCGGCAGCAGATGGGCGATCATCTCCTCGCGCGTTGTCCGCCCGGCCTGGGTCGAGATGTTCAGTGCGGCCACCACGCGGCCGGAGCCGTTGCGCAGTGGCACGGCGAGCGAGAGCAGATCGACCTCAAGTTCCTGATCCACCACGCAATACCCGTCGCGCGCCACCTGCGACAGCGCATCGCGAAGGGTCGCCGGATCCGTGATGGTGAACGGCGTGAACGCCTCCAACGATGAGCGCTTGAGGAATTTGTCGAGTTCGGCAGGCGAAAGTGACGCAAGCAGCACGCGGCCCATCGAGGTGCAATGCGCCGGAAGATGGGTTCCGACATCGCGATGCAGCGACGCCATCCGTTTGCGGCTAGAGCGCGCGACATAGATCACCTCGGCACCGTGCAGGATGGAGCACGAGCAACTCTCGCCAGTCGTCTCGCTCACCCGCTCCAGAAACGGTTGTGCCACGCGCGGCAGCACCGAGGAGCGCAGATAGGCCTGCGCGAGGGTCAGCACCTGCGGCGAGAGCGCAAAGAAACGGCCATTGACCTCGACATAGCCGAGCGTCTGCAAGGTGATCAGGCAACGCCGCACCGTCGCGCGCGGCAGATCGGCCACGCGGGCGACATCGGCGAGCGTCATCTGCTGATTCTCGCCGCCAAAGGCGCGGATCACCTGCAAGCCACGCGCGAGCGCGGTGACGTAGTTGCGGCTTTCGGACGGGTCGGAATCGTCCAGATCCGTGGCGAGATCGAGCGGCGGCATGGGCGAAAGTCACTCCGACTGTGCGCAAGGCGCACAACGCTAACCCGCCACGGCCAAATCGTCCAGCACCACCACACCGCGTTGACTTCCCGTGCCGGCGTGGCAAAAGTGCGCCTCGCGGATTTTTGTGCGTCCAGCGAACATATGCATCGCCTGGAGCGGGGGAATGGGGAGCGAAAATGGCTGATCTGATTGCGCTGTGCGACACCGATGCCGTCAGCGAAGACGCCGCTTTGCGCGTTGAACACGATGGTCAGGATTATGCGGTCTATCTCTACGAGGGCCAGTATTACGTCACCGCCGATCTGTGCACCCACGGCCCCGGCTATATGTCTGAGGGCTTTATCGAGGGGTGCGAGGTCGAGTGCCCGTTCCATCAAGGCAAGTTCAACTTCATCACCGGCGCACCGACCTCACCGCCCTGCACGGAGGCGCTGAAGGTTTGGAAAGTGACCGTGCAGAGCGACAAGGTCTGGATCGACCCCAGCTCAGGAACCGTCGCATGACCCTGCCCCGCATCGCACTCGCCCTCGGTGACCCGGCCGGTATCGGCCCGGAGGTTGCCCTCAAATCCGCCCTCGACCCGCGCGTGGCCGAGATCTGCCAACTCGTGCTGGTCGGTGATCGCTCGGCGCTGGAATGGCACGCAAAGAGCTGTGGCATCGAAGCCGAGATCGCCGTGCTCGACGGCTTCGAGGGCATTGGCAGCTCCGGCGGCAAGGTCGAGCTGATCGATCTCGACCAGTTCCGCGACCAGCCCCTGATGCCGGGCGAGATCACCGCCCAGCACGGCCAGGCCGCCGTGGACGCCGCCGCCTACGCGGTTCGCGGCGCATTGGCCGGCCACGTCGATGCGGTTGTCGCCTGCCCGCAGACCGAGATGGCGATCCACAAGGCGGGCATCGAATTCGACGGCTATCCGAGCTTCGTCGCGCGCACCACCGGCACACCGGTCGATGACGCGTTCCTGATGCTGAATTTCGACGGCAAGCGCATCGTCCACACCACGCTGCACACCAGCCTGCGCCGCTCCATCGAGTTGATCACCCATGAGCGTCTGATGACGGTGATGCAGGCGACCGACGACGTGCTGCGCGGACTTGGCGTGTCCAAACCGCGCATCGCGGTCTCCGGCCTCAACCCGCATGCGGGCGAGGGTGGAATGTTCGGGGACGAAGAGATCACCACCATCATCCCGGCGATGGAAGCGGCCAAGCAGGCAGGGATCAATGTGGAAGGCCCGTTCGGGGCCGACACGATGTTCCACAAGACCGGCTATGACGCCTTCATCGTGATGTACCACGACCAGGGCCATCTCGCCGCCAAACTGCTCGCCACCAACCGCACGGCGGGGATGACGATCGGCACGCCGATCCTGTTCTCGTCGGTGGCGCACGGCTCGGCGCTCGATATCGCAGGCCAAAACAAGGCGAGCCATGAGGCGGTGGTCGAAGCGCTGCAGCGTCTTTCCAGCGCTGCCGGACATCGGCGGGCACGCGCGGCGTGAGCGTTGTTGTCATCGGTGGCGGTCAGGCGGGCGGGCGCGCCATTGAGGCGTTGCGCGGCAACGGCTATGCGGCGCCGATCACGCTGATCGGCGCCGAGCGGCATCTGCCCTATGAACGCCCGCCACTGTCGAAAGAGATGCTGCTCGACCCGTCTTCGACCAAGATCGACTGGGTGCGGCCTGACGAGTGGTATGCGGCGAACAGCGTCGATTGCCGCCTGGGCGTCTCGGCCAGCAGGATCGACCGGGCGGGCAAGCGCGTGGTGCTCAGTGATGGCGGCACGCTGGGCTATGACGATCTGATCCTCGCCACCGGTGCTGCGCCGCGCACGCTTGCGATTCCGGGCGGTGACCATCCGGCGTGTCTGGCGATCCGCACGCTGGAGGATGCCGAGCGGTTGCGCCCCTTCCTGGCACCGGGGCGCAAGATCGCCGTGGTCGGTGCGGGCTTCATCGGCCTGGAATGCGCCGCCGCCGCGCGCAGCCACGGGGCGGAGGTGGTGGTGCTGGAACGCGCGCCGCGTGTGCTGGCGCGTGGGGTGACGCCGAGGATTTCCTCGCTTTACGCCGATCTGCATCGGGCAAAGGGCGTTGATCTGCGCGTGGGCGTGGAACTGGTCCGCATCGACGGCCCGGCCAATGCCCCGGTGCTGCATCTGGCCGATGGCAGCACGGTTGCCGCCGATGTGGTGGTGGTGGGCATCGGCGTGATTCCGCAAGACGGGCTGGCGCGCGACGCCGGGCTGGCGGTGGAGGGCGGGATCGTGGTGGACGCATATGGCCGCAGTTCGGACCCGTCGATCTGGGCGGCGGGGGATGTGACACGGCATTTCAATCCGCTGCTCGGCCAACATATCCGCCTCGAATCCTGGCAGAACGCGCAGAACCAGGCGATTGCGGTGGCGAAGAACATCGCAGGGCTGGAGACGGTCTATGCCGAGGTGCCGTGGTTCTGGTCCGACCAGTACGGCATCAACATGCAGATCACCGGGCTGACCCAGGACGGGGCCGAGGACGTGGTGCGCGGCGATCTCGACGGGTTCTCAGGGCTGCTGTTCCAGATGGCGGGCGGCCGGCTGATCGCGGCGGTGGGGCTGAACGCGGTGCGCGATCTGCGCGTGGCCAAGCAGATCATTCAGCTTGGCGGAGCAGTGCGGGCGGAGGAGTTGGCCGATCCGGCGGTGAAGCTCGCGGATGTGGCGAAGCGGTTGAAGGGGTGACAGGCGGGTAGAATGGCAGTCGACGTAGGATGGGTGAGCGCAGCGCTACCCATCACTTCTTGGCGGCACCATGATGGGTAGCGCTTCGCTCTCCCATCCTACGGATTGTCGGAATCCGTAATTTGCCGGATGTCAGGCACCGCCGACGAAGCCCATGATCGCTCAATGACCGGATATCGTCGCAATCGTCTGCCCGGTGGCTGCTACTTCTTCACCGTCGTGCTGGCCGACCGGAAGAGTGATCTGCTGGTCCGGCAAATCGATCATCTGCGCGATGCCGTGCGCAAGACGCGCCAACGACTCCCGTTTCATATCGACGCCTGGGCGGTGCTGCCCGATCATCTGCACTGTGTCTGGACCCTGCCGGAGGGCGACGCGAATTATTCAACGCGATGGCAGTCCATCAAGACGGGCTTTTCCCGACAGGTCCCGCATGGTGAACCACGCTCAGCCAGCCGGGTGGCCAAGAAAGAACGCGGCATCTGGCAGCGCCGGTTCTGGGAGCACACCATCCGCGATGAGGAGGAATACCGGGCGTATTGCGATTACATTCACTTCAACCCGGTCAAGCACGGTCTGGTGAACGACCCGGCGGATTGGCCCTACTCCACCTATCATGCACGCTCACGCATTTCGTAGGATGGGTGAGCGCAGCGGCCTCACCCTGCACTGGCTTTGGTCGGACGCGAAATTTCCGCGTTGGTCGATTTCGGTTGCAACCGGCCGTCTGTTATTATATGTGTCTTTTAATGTTAGTAAAA
>CAITEF010000518.1 GCA_903891315.1 uncultured Rhodospirillales bacterium
CAGCGTGGCCGACAATATCCGCCTATCACCGTATTCCGAGCCAAGGCTTGCCAACTCGCTGCTCGATGGTCTCGATCTGCGCGCCATCGCCAAGCGCAGGCCGGTGGGGTTGTCGGCGGATATCATGCTGCGCATCGCTCTGGCACGCGCACTTGCCCAGCGCCCGAGGCTGTTGCTGCTCGAAGATCCAATGGCCGAACTCGGCGGCGATGACGCCGATTGGCTGAAATCCTGGCTGCGTGGCTGGGCGCGCGAGCAAGGCGTGGCCGTGGTGGTCGCCAGTGAAGCCGCACAGGCCTTCTACGGCCTCGCCGACCGAGTGGCCGCCTTGCACGGCGGGCGGCTGCACCAGATCGGCACCGCGCAGGAGTTGCACGACCAGCCAAAAACCCTGTTCGTCGCGCAAGCGATGGGTGAGACGAATCTTCTCCGCGGCCAAATCACCGCCCTCGACCACGGCATCGCCACGTTACGCCTGCCGGGCGGCGTGGCCGTCGAGGGCACCGCGGTCAACGCGATGCGGCCCGGCATGGAATGCGTGCTGAGCATCCGCCCCGAACGTCTGGCGATTGCGGACATGCATCCGACGGACATTTTCGAGGGTGCACTGCCTGCCAAACTCCGCCGCACGGTGTTTGCCGGAATGTGCACACGGCTCTCGCTCGAACTCGTGCTCGGTGCCGGACACCGCGCCGACATGATCGCCAGCCGCCCCTGTGGTGCCGCGCTGCCGCGCAATGGCAGCGTCGGCGTGGCGTGGCAGCCCGCGCACGCCTCGGTCTTCTCTGTGGATCTCTGCTGAAGATGCACAGCCAAACCGCCCTTTTCGTCCGACTTCTCGCCGTGCTGGCGCAACTGGCGGCGACTTTGCTGCCGATCGGGATGCTGGCCGGGCTGGTGCCGACATTGATCCTGCCCGCAACCCTGCCCGAACATCTGTTGCTGCCGATTGCGGTCGCATTGGCCAGCATGTCCGCCGTGATCGGCGGCCTGATCGTGGCACCTGCCCTGTGGCGGCGCAGCCAATGGTGGCTGGCGCCCATTCTGTTGCCGATGCTGTGGCAGGCCGCCCTCTGGACCAGCGCGTCGAGCCTGCCGGTCGAGGTTGCCTTGGTCGGCCACGCCGCCATCGGGCTGGGGCTGGGGACATTGCTGGGCGAGATCGGGCTGAGCGTCTTGCCGAAAGACACGTTCCGCACCGGCGCGATGGCCGGGCTGTCCGGCTTCGGCACGCTGAGCCGCGTGGTCTGGCCAGCCGCTCGGCGTCAGACCATGTTGGCGGTGATGCTCGCCCTGTTTGCCTTAGCCCCTGAGCATTGGAGCGCGCTGCACAGCACCTTCGTCAGCCTGCCCGAGCGTCTCCACGCGATGCTGTGAACCCGCCCAAAGCGACCAGCAGGGCGGCGGCGGCAAGCGTGAGGCTCCACGGCGCGTAACCGCCGAGACAGAGCAGCAAGGTCGAGAGCACCGGCGTCGCATAGGCGAGCGTTCCGAGCAGACGCGGGTCGCCGCGTTTCATGCCCACATCCCACAGGAAAAACGCACCGCCCACCGGCCCCGCCCCGAGGGCCGCAATCGACGCCCAGGCCATCAGACTGGGCCAGACTGGGTGCTCGAACGCCAGCGTCGCCAGCCCCGCCAACACGGCAGAGGCGGCGCAGAACCCGGCCACCGCCTCGGTCGGCACGCCACGCATCCGGCGGGAGAGCACGGAATACAGCGCCCAGGTCACCGCAGCACCGAGCGCCAGCATGTCGCCGATCCAGGCCGCCTCACCGCGCAGGCTGCCACCATCACGCGCGACGAGCAGCAACAGGCAGCCAATTGCGGACAGTCCGGCCCCGGCCGCGTGGTTCCAGCACAAGGTCATCCCGAGCAAGGGGGCAGAGAACAGCACGATCAACAGCGGCCAAGCATAATTCAACAACCCGGCCTCGGCGGGGGGAGCCAGATCGAGGGCGGCGAAATACAGCGCGTGATATCCGGCCAAGCCGCCGACCCCGTGCAGCCAAGCCAATGGCTTCTGCCGCAACACCCCAAGCCGTCCGCGCGCCGCGACCACAATAAGGCCAAGCGTTGCCGAGACGGTGAACGACAGCGCCGTCAATTCCAGTGGCGGCACGCTCTCCGCCCCACGCGACAGCAAAGCGAGAAAGGCCCATAGCGCAATCGCGGCGCATCCGGCGGCGGTGGCATTCATGTCTCATGCGGTCCTTGAAAGATCGCAGCCGTATTACCCCGCCCGCCTCATCGCCGGAACCACGCCCCGCGCGCAATCATCACCGACAGGCTCGCGCCATAGACAACAAGGCCAGTGGCGACGGCGGCGAAGATCCAGTCCACATCGCCGGTCAACCGCAACGCCAGCCACCCGCCGCCACCCGCGATCACCATTCGCGCCGTGGCCGTGATCAGCGGCCAGCGCAACTGCCCGGCGCCCTGGCTGGCAAAATACAGCGACAACCCCAGGCCGAAAAAACCATAAACCGGCCCGACACGCTGCAGATACGCCGCCCCGGTCGCCAACATCTGCGGATCATGGCCGAACAGCCCGAGCCAGGAGAGCGGAAAGAACGCCGCCGCCAGCCCGACGGCCTCGGTCAACCCAAACGCCACCGCGCCGCCAATGAGTGCCGCCCGCAACGCCCGCTCGCGCTGCCCTGCCCCGAAATTCGTCCCCACCAGCGCCACCATCGGCGAGCCGAGGCCAAACACCAGCGGGATCAGCAGATATTCCAATCGCGACCCGGTGCCGAACCCGGCCACCGCCCCTTCGCCTCCCGCCCGCGCCACCAGAGCGGTGGTGATGGCCACCGTCGCCGTGGTCTGCATCGAGTTCACCGAGGCCACCGCGCCGACGCGCAGAATTTCGGCAAACATAGGCCAGCGCAGCGGGGCCAGCCGGAACCGGGCCAGGCTGCGCCCGCGCACGAAGGCGCTGATCAGCATCGCCAGCATCACCGTCGACCCCGCCAACACGGCATAGCCCGCGCCTGCCATGCCGAAGCCGGGGATCGGCCCCCAGCCATAGATCAGCAGCGGTGAGAGTGGCACCAGCAGCACCACCCCGAAGATCGTCGATACCGAGGCGAGCAGCATCGCCCCTGTGCCGCGCAGCACGCTCGCCAGCGCGTTCGCCACCCAGATCATCGCCGCCCCCGCGAAGATCACATTGGAATAGGTCAGCGCCGCCTTGAGCGATCCGGCCTCACCGCCCAGAGCGGTGTAGATTTCCGGCCCAAAGACCAGGAACAGCGCGCTGAAGCCAAGGCCAAGCGCGCCGTTGATCACCACCGCATGCAGCACGAACGCATCGGCATCGGCCTGCCTGCGTCCCCCGAGCGCCCGCGCCACGGCGGAAGCAATGCCGCCGCCCATCGCACCTGCCGAGAGCATCGTCATCATCATGTAGCCTGGAAACACCAACGCCATCCCGGCCAGCGCATCGCGCCCGAGATGCGAGACCCAGAATGTCTCGATCAACCCCACCGCCGACTGCGCCACCATCACCAGCATATGCGGCCAAGCGAGACGCATCAGCGTGGGCAGAATCGCCGCATTGAGCAGCATCTGCGTGCGCGGGTTCAGGACAGTCTCTGGTTTGATTGCGGTCGTCATGATTGACATTGATGGCGACCGTCATTAAAAGAGTCAAGTGTCGTTTGGAGTGGTTTCGTGAAAGTGTCGCGCCAAAAATCCGCCGAGAATCGAGAGCGCATCCTCGATGCCGCGTCTCGACTGTTCCGCGAACGCGGGCTGGCGGGGGTTGGGGTGGACGCGCTGAGCGAGGCGGCCGGGCTGAGCCATGGCGGTCTCTACAGCCAGTTCGGCTCGAAAGAGGCATTGGTCGCCGAAGCGCTGCGTCATGCGTTTGCGGGAAGTGCTTCGAGATATGAGGGCGTGGAGGATATCGCGCATTACGCCGCGCGATATCTCTCGACGGCGCACCGCGACAACCCGGGTGGTGGCTGTGCAGTGGCGGCTCTGGCGAGTGACATTCCGCATCAGGGCGATGGGTTGCGCACTGAATTCACCGACGGGTTGCGCGGCATGATCGCACGGGTCGAAAGGCTGCTGCCGGAAGGTGAAGACCCGCTCTCCGTGGTCGCAACCTTGGTCGGCGCGATGGCGTTGGCACGGGCGGTGGATGATCCCGAGTTGTCAGAGTCGTTGTTGGCGGCCGGACGGCGCAGGGTGGCGGGTTAAATCCCCGCCGTCATTGCACGCGAATGCTGCCGCGCATCCCGCCCTCGTAATGGCCGGGAATGTTGCAGTCATATTCGAGCGTGCCGTGATGCCCGAACTTCCAGGTCAGATCACGGGTCTGGCCAGGTTTGACGGTAATGGCGTTGGGATCGTCATGCGACATGCCGTGGCCGTGCTCCATCATCGCCAACATTTCCTTGCGGTGATCGGCCTCGCTGGCCGCGTCGCCGAGATTGAATTCATGCTCAATGCTGCTGGTGTTGGTGATGACGAAGCGGACGACCTCACCCGCCTGCACGCTGATCGATGACGGCTCGAAGCTCATATCGCCCATCGTGATGCGGATCGTGCGGCTGGCGTCGCTCGGCTTGGCGGGGGAGCCGAAGCTGAAGGCGTCTGCATGGGCATGGCCCATCGCCATCCCAGCCATCCCATCGTCATGCGCAGCAGCGGGTACCATCCGGAGTGCGAAGACCGAGAGACAGAGCGCCGAAACGATGGCCATACGCGTGGCGCACGGAAACGAGATGTTCATATCGTTTATCTTCCGTCTGATAGGACTCGAAGCAGGCACGACGGCGTCTTCGTGTTTTAGCTCCACCGCCGCCGAATGGGGCCAGAAAAATCCCTACAGCGTCATGAGCTTAGCTTGAACCAATATCACCTCGTCATTGCAAACGAGGTGGGGCGGACAAGTTTCAACCCAAAATCATCACGCTCTAAACCCCCATCCCCAACACATCCATCATCGAATAAACCCCCGGTGACTTGCCGCGCACCCACAACGCCGCCCGCACCGCACCGGCAGCAAACACCCGACGATCAAACGCCCGATGGGTGATCGCGATATGCTCGTCAGCAGCGGCGAACAACAGCGTGTGCTCCCCCACCACCTGACCGCCGCGCATCGCCGAGAACCCGATCGCGCCATCCTTGCGTGCGCCGGTATGCCCGTCACGCCCACTCTCCATCACGTCGGCCAGCACAACCCCACGCCCACGCGCCACCGCCTGGCCGAGGCCGATGGCGGTGCCGGAGGGGGCGTCGACCTTCTGGCGGTGATGCATCTCGACAATCTCGGCATCGTAGCGCGCGGCGGGAAGGGCTGCGGCCATCTTCTCGGCCAGTGCCAGAACGAGGTTCACGCCCGGCGAGAAATTCGGCGCATAGACGATGGGGATCGTCTTGCCCGCTTCCTGCAACGCCGCCTCATCCTCCGCCGAAAGCCCGGTGGTGCCGACGATCCACGGCGTGCCCGCCCGCGCCATCGCCCGCGAATGCACGCGCACGGTGCTCGCATGGGTGAAATCGATCACCACTTCGGATGCCTCAGCCAAACCGGTGATGTCGGAAAACAGCGCGGCAGCCCCAATGTCGTTTACCCCAGGGCGATCCACCCCGCCGGACAGAGGCGCACCGGCGGCGGCCACTTCCTGCACCAGCATTTGGCCCATCCGGCCTGCAATTCCGGCGATTCCGATGCCGTGCTTCATGGTGATCTCCCGGAAATCAATTCGTCATCGCGAGGAGCATAGCGACGAAGCAATCCATCGAGACATCGACCGAGCTTTTGGCTCGATGGATTGCCACGTCGCCTGCGGCTCCTCGCAATGACGA
>CAITEF010000519.1 GCA_903891315.1 uncultured Rhodospirillales bacterium
GGAGGTCGTTCGGGAACTCGATGTCGGCCTTGTCGATCTCGTCGATCAGCAGCACCGGGCGCCTGGGGGCCTCGAAGGCCTCCCAGAGCTTGCCCTTCTTGATGTAGTTGCGGACGTCCTTGACCCGCTCGTCGCCCAGCTGGCTGTCCCGCAGCCGGGTCACGGCATCATACTCATAGAGACCCTGGTGGGCCTTGGTGGTGGACTTGATGTGCCAGGTCAGCAGAGGGGCATCGAGGGCCTTGGCGACCTCGTAGGCGAGGACGGTCTTGCCGGTGCCCGGCTCGCCCTTGATCAGCAGCGGGCGCTCCAGCGCGATGGAGGCGTTGACCGCCACCTTCAGGTCGCCGGTCGCGACGTAGTCCTCGGTCCCTTCAAAACGCAGGCTCATTCAGCGAAGTCCTTCAAGCGGCGCGGCAGGCGCGAAACAATCGATCACCGCCAACCTTAAGGGGCTCGCCGGGATAGGCAAGGGCGGGTCGTCAGGTCGTCGCAAGGTTTTCGAGGCTGCCGTAGGGGCAGGAGGGCCTCGACGCGCTAGTCGGTTTCCGCGTCGGCAGCCGACTTCCTGGAGGGTGCCGGAAGCGGCGTTGCCCGGGTCAGGAAGGCTGGAACATCGGAGCCGAAGCCCACGACACTGCGGCCATCATCCTGGTCCCGCGGGGCCGATTCCCGGACGCCGCGTATGGGACGCATGCGGTCTGAATCGGACCGGCGGGGTTCGGAACGAGGCTCCGGACGTGACTCAGGAGCATCAACCTCGACCATGACAGGTTCGGCCGCGACCGTTCGGGCGGGAGCCCTCTGACGGGAACGGGCCGGGGGCGGGGCCACGGCGTCTGGCTCCACCGGATCCGGAATCGCCGCGTGGAAGGGTTCCATCGACGCGGCATCTTCTGGCGCGCGGTTGGCGGGGGCGTCCTTGCCCCGAGGACCCCGGGGAGCGCGATCGGACCGCTCAGACCGTCGCGGCGCGCCGCGGCTGCCGGACCGGCTGCTTCGGCGTTCGCCGTCCCCGCCGGCGGCGAGGCTCCAGTCCAGGTCAAGGGTGACGGTCTCAGGCTCCTTCTTGGTGAGCTTGAGGACCTTGTCATAGGCCTTGGCGTCGTTGGGCGAAACGATCATAAACGCCTTGCCTGTCCGTCCGGCGCGGCCGGTTCGTCCGATCCGGTGGACATAGTCGTCCGCATGGAAGGGGACATCGTAATTGAACACGTGGCTGACCGCTGGAATATCCAGGCCGCGGGCCGCCACGTCGGAGGCCACCAGCAGCTTGAGCTCTCCCTTGCGGAAGTTCTCCAGGGTCTTCGTCCGCATCGACTGGTCGAGGTCTCCGTGGATCGGCGCAGCGTCGAAGCCATGGCTCTTCAGGCTCTTGGCCACGATGTCCACATCGGTCTTGCGGTTGCAGAAGACGATGCCGTTTCCGACCTCTTCCTGGCCGATCAGGGCGCGGAGCGCCATGCGCTTGGCCTTGGGATCGCCCATCGGAATCGGGGCGATGAACTGGCTGATGGTGTCCGCCGTGGTGGCCGGCCGGGTCGCCTCGATCCGGGTGGGATCCTTGAGGAACTGGGTGGTCAGGCGGGTGATCTCCGGCGGCATGGTGGCCGAGAAGAACAGCGTCTGGCGCGAGGCGGGCGTCATCTTGAAGATGCGCTCGATGTCCGGGATGAAGCCCATGTCCAGCATGCGGTCGGCTTCGTCCACCACCATGATCTGGACGCCGGTGAGCAGCAGCTTGCCCCGCTCGAAATGGTCCAGCAGGCGGCCCGGCGTGGCGATCAGCACGTCGACGCCCCGGTCCAGCTTGCGCAGCTGCTCGTCGAAGGACACACCGCCGATGAGCAGGGCCCAGGTCAGCTTTCCGCCGGCGGCGTACTTTTCAAAGGAGGATGCGACCTGGTCAGCCAGTTCGCGGGTCGGGGCGAGCACGAGGCTGCGCGGCATGCGGGCCTTCGAGCGACCGGCGGACAGCCGATCGATCATCGGCAGGGTGAAGGCGGCGGTCTTGCCCGTTCCCGTCTGGGCGATGCCGAGGACGTCGCGTCCGGCGAGGGCGACCGGAATGGCCTGCTCCTGGATCGGCGTCGGCGTGGTGTAGCCCTCGGCGGCGAGCGCCTTGAGCAGTTTCGGGCTGAGCCCGAGTTCCTGGAAATTCATAAAACTCTTTCTGGTTGCGCGAAGGCGCACATTGATCTGGTTGCGTCGATGCGCGTCGGGTTGCGCCAATGCGCGCCGGAATGGCGACGTTTTACATCGGCTGGGCCTGCATCCGCTCGGGCAATTGCCGGCAGATGCGGATGGGCGAAGGTCAACGCGCGACAAAGGCCTCACGTTGAGGCGTCAAATGCCGGATCGGCTGGTCGCGGTCAAGAAAATCCGCAATCCGGGTCACGCAGGTCTGCGTCCCACGGAAGCCGGGAACAACGGATCAATGGCTGCCTGGCGGCTTGGTTCCAAGGCAATAGAAGACATTGTTGCTCGCCAGCGTGACCAGTTGCGGCGAGATGCTGACTGGGTCGGTGCTGGTCTTGTCCTGCTGATCGAGCTTGCCCTGCTCGGCCGTGATTGCGTCGTACAGTGTGTGCAGAGCGCTGGGGTCGATCTCCTGCGGATCACGGAAGCGGGGCCCCTCATTGTTGATCGGCTGGAAGCGCTCGGCGCGCTCGGCTGTCGCACTTTTCGGGCGCATCAGGAACTCGCAGACCGTATAGACGCGCCCGGCATTGCTGAATTCGCCGCGCATGCGGCGCTCGCCCTTCTGCTCCGGCATCACCGTCCAGACGAAGGTGCCGTCAAAACTGCCCTGGCTGGGCAGGATCTCGACGCGGTCCGGCGCACCGGTTTGCGGGATGTAGGTGGAGCGGATGCGACTGGTCAGCAACAAGCGGTCTCCGTATGGGTTGCGGGAGAGCTTGAACGGGAAGCGGGCTTGATCGCCGACCACGCCGGGTGCCGCGGTGAGCAGATGCGGCGCGATGCCAAGTTTCTCCAGCCCGATATCAATCGCGAACAGGATCACAATCGGCACCAACAGGCGTAACGCAGAACGCAACATCGCTCACACCTTTTTCCCGCCAACTCACAGCCATTTTGGTTTAACCGCCACAGCCTCTGCGAACAACCCGAAGCTGCGTCGATTCGCTTCGAATGCCGATTGTTTCGACAAACAGAAGCCGTCACGTGAGCATAATCTTCATCAAACGCCGTAATATGCGACGGCCAACAGGTTCACAATCAGGATAAAGAAGAACGCGACCGCCGCGTTGAGCGCTTGGCCGACGACCGGCACCACATGCGCGCTGTGGCACGCCGTCTTGATCAATGCGCTGACCACGATCAGCAGGGCGCAGAATTGCAGAAACTGATTGAAGTCGAACGATTCAGACGCGTGCGCCGCGTGCCACAACACGTAGATCTCCGCGAAGATCAGCCCGTAGGAGGCCACCGGGATCAGCCCGATCACGGCTGCGAACATCGCCAAACCTAGCATCGCCCACTCCGCTCAGCCGATCTCGGCGCTGAATTGCCACGTTGCCCGCCCTGCCGCAATGACCAGGCACCTCCCCTCCGATCCCGCATTGCCGAAATGCCTGCCCGGGAGTTCACTGCGGAAAAATATGTGGAGAGCCAGATGAGTGACCTCGTTCGCCTTGAACGCCATGACGATATCGGCGTGATCACCATCGACCATCCGCCGGTCAACGCGCTGTCATCGGCTGTACGGGCGGCGGTGATCGACGCGTTGGACACGCTGGGGGCCGATCCTGGGATCAAGGCGGGGGTGTTGACCTGTGCGGGGCGGACTTTCGTGGCTGGGGCCGATATTCGCGAATTCAACAATCCGCCAGCAGGCGCCAAGACGACCAACGATGTCTGTCGTGCGCTCGACCAGAGCCCCAAGCCGGTCGTTGCCGCTCTGTTTGGCACGACGCTTGGCGGTGGGCTGGAGATCGCACTGGCCTGCCATGCCCGCGTGATCTCGCCCGAAGGCGCTGTCGGTCTGCCTGAGGTGAAGATCGGGTTGCTGCCGGGGGCTGGTGGCACGCAACGACTGCCGCGGTTGATCGGGGCAATTCCGGCGTTGGAGATCATCACCTCTGGCCGTCACGTGCCCGCCGCGGAGGCGTTGAAGCTTGGCATCGTCGATGAGATCGGCACGGATTATCGGGGCCTTGCGATGATCCGGGCGCGCGCGATGGCGCAAGCAGGCGAGATGCCGCGCGCGCGGGACCGCGCAGTGCCGAAGGTGGATCGGGCGGAATTCGACAAGGCGGTGGAGGCGGTGCGCAAGCGCGCGCGTGGGGCGGTTGCCCCCGGTGAGGCGGCGGCCTCGGTGGTCCGCGCACTCGATATGGCGTTCGACGAGGCTCTGGTCGCCGAGACTGCAGCGTTTCAGATGCTGCGGACAGGCCCGCAATCCCGCGCGCTGCGCCACATCTTCATGGCCGAACGTGCGGCGGCCAAGCTGCCGCCGGGCATTGCCGAGGACACCCAGCCCTGGCCGGTGCGCAAGACCGGCGTGGTCGGCGGCGGCACGATGGGGGCGGGCATTTCGATCTCGCTGGCCGATGCTGGGCTGCCGGTGACGCTGCTCGAAGTCTCCGACGAGGCTGTCGAGGCGGCGCGTGGGCGGATTGCGGCGGTGTATGACCGTCAGGCCAAACAGGGGCGGCTGTCGGCGGCTGAACATGCCGAGCGTATGGCACGGATCACGTTCACCACGGAGGTCAGTGCTTTCAAGGACGTGGATCTGGTGATCGAGGCGATCATTGAGAATCTTGAAGTCAAACAGGAGATGTTCCGCCGCCTGTCCGCCGTGGTGCGGCGGGATGCGGTACTGGCCTCGAACACGTCGTATCTGAACATCGAGTTGCTGGCCGATATGGTGGACAATCCAGAACGCGTGCTCGGGCTGCATTTTTTCTCGCCCGCCCATGTGATGCGACTGCTGGAGATCGTCCGCCCGCGCCGATTGGCTCCGGCGGGGCTGGCCACGGCGTTGGCGCTGGCCAAGCGCATTCGCAAGCAGCCGGTGGTCTCCGGCGTGTGTGACGGGTTCATCGGCAATCGGATTTTCGCGCATTGGCGCCTGCAGACCGATTTCGCGCTGGAGGATGGCGCGTTGCCGCATGAGGTCGATGCCGCACTTGAGGCCTGGGGTCTGGCAATGGGGCCGTTCGCGGTGGGTGATCTGGCAGGCCTCGATATCGGCTGGGCGAACCGCAAGCGTCTGGCGCCGACGCGCAACCCGGCTGCCCGTTACGTGCCGATTGCCGATTGGATTTGCGAGCTCGGGCGGTTTGGACAGAAGACCGGGGCGGGCTGGTATCTGCACAAGGATGGCAAGCGCGAGATTGACCCCGTCGTGACGGCGTTGGTCGAGAAGGCCTCGGCGGCGCGCGGGATTGTGCGCAAGCCGGTTTCGGCCGAGCGGATTCAGACGCGCGTGCTGGCGGCGATGGCCAATGAGGGGGCGAAAATCCTCGGCGAAGGCATCGCCTCGCGTCCGTCGGACATCGATGTCACGCTGGTGCATGGCTACGGCTTCCCGGCCTGGCGCGGCGGGCCGATGCAGGCCGCCGACGAGATGGGGCTCGATGTGATTCTGGCGACCGTGCTCGAGATGTATGCCGAGAGTGGCCCGGGTCTGGAACCGGCACCTCTGCTGGAGCAACTGGTCGCGACGGGCAAGAATTTCGCCTCGCTGAACGGATGAAGGGCTGGACGCTTCAGCCCGTCGTTGCGGCTGTGGTGGCGATCCTGGCGGGATATTCCGGCTCGATCGTCATTGTCTTCCAGGCAGCACAGGCGGCCCATCTGCCCGAAGCGTTGGTGTCGTCCTGGGTCTGGGCGATTTCGCTTGGCTGCGGCATCAGCGGGATCACGCTGAGCCTGATCACCAGAGCGCCGATCTCGGTGGCGTGGTCGACGCCGGGGGCGGCGTTGCTGGTGATCTCGCTGCCGGGCGTGCCGTTTGCCGAGGCGATTGGCGCGTTTCTGCTGGCGAGTCTGGCGATTTTCGCGCTGGCGATCAGCGGGGCGTTCGAGCGGGTGATGCGGATCGTGCCGCCCGCCATCGCGGCGGCGATGCTCGCAGGGATTTTGTTCCGGTTCGGGGCAGCGACCTGGATGTCGCTGGGCCAGCAACCCTTGCTGGTGGGGGCGATGCTGGTTGCGTGGTTGATCGGCAAGCGACTGTTTCCGCGATTTGCGATCAGCGTGGTGTTGCTGGTCGGTGTGGCGATGGCGGCAGCACTCGGGCAAACGCGTTTTGGTGCGGTGACGTTGGCGTTTGCGGTGCCGGTGTTTACCTGGCCGGCGTTCACACTGGCCTCGACGATCAACCTCGCCTTCCCGCTGATGCTGGTGGCGATCACCGGCCAGTTTCTGCCCGGTCTCGCGGTGTTGCGGGGGGCGGGATATGAGGTGAATCAGCGTTTGGTGGTGGGAAGTATCAGCGGTTTCTCGGTGCTGCTCGCCCCGTTCGGCTGCCATGGGATCACCACGGCGGCGATCACGGCGGCACTGATTGCGGGGCCGGAAGGGCATGAAAACCCGGGCGAGCGTTGGAGGGCCGGGGTGGCGATGGGGGCATTGTATCTGCCGTTGGCACTGTTCGGGGCGACGCTCGCCGGACTGTTCGCGGCCCTGCCGCATGAGATGATCGCAGCCATTGCCGGGCTGGCTTTGCTGGGTGCGATCCTGGGCGGGTTGCAGGCCTCGCTGGCCGAGCCGTCCTCGCGTGATGCGGCGATGGTGACATTCCTCTGCACCGCTTCGGGCATGAGTCTCGCGGGCCTCGGCGCGCCGTTCTGGGGGGTGGTGTTCGGGTTGACCACGCAGGCGGCGCTGCATCGGCGCAGGGCTTAGCGCGGTGCTGCGCTCGGCCCGCAATGCGCTGCTCTGCCTGATCTTCTCCCTGCTGATCGGCCTCGCCGCGCATGGCGTGGACTGGCTGGTGGGCTGGGCGCAGATCGCGTCGCGCTGGACGATGCTGCATCTGGGCATCGCGGCCTTGGTGTTCCCGCCGCTGGCCTTTGTGGTCTCGTCCCTGATCGCTGACCGTCTTTGCCCCGCGAGCCGTGGGGCCGGATTGCCGACATTGATCGCATCCGGCCATCCAGCAGCGTCGAGCGCGATGCAGACGATGGCGGGCTTGCGGCCGTCGCTGGTGCGGATTGGCCTGATGCTGCTGATCATTGTCAGCGGCGCGGTGAGTGGACGCACCGGGCCCACGATTTCGCTGGGCGGCGGGATCATGGGGGCTTTGCAGCGTTGGATGCCTCAGCACACGGCCTTGCTGTTCTCTGCCGGTGCCGCCGCCGCTCTGGCCGGTGCATTCGGCGCCCCCTTGGCCGGGTTCGTCTTCGCGCTGGAGGCAATGCCGTGGTGGCGCGGCCAGAGGCATGGCGTGATGTGGGGCGTGTTGGCGGCATCGGCGGCGCTGCCCGCCGGGGCGGTCGGGATCTGGTTGGGGTCGGCGGTAGATTTCCACCCGATGATGCAAGCCTGGCATGGCGGGCGGGATTGGGCCGCCATCGGTGGGACCGGATTGGCCGTCGGGCTTGCCAGCGGCCTGTTCGCCCGGATTCTGCGCACGGCCAATCGCAGGCCGATGCGTCAGCCGCTACTGCTGGCTTTGTGTTGTGGCACGTTGGTCTCGATCTGCGTGGGATTGTCGGGCGGTGCGATCTCGGGCACCGGCTCGGTTGAATTGACCTCGATGCTGCACGGCACCGCCCTGCCCGACCGTTACGTGGTGCTGAAATACGCCGCCACGTTGATGCTTGCCATCGCGCGCCTGCCGGGCGGGACGATCTATCCGATGATGGCGGTTGGCGGGTTTGTCGGCCAGACGATGGCCGGGTTGTGGCACGCGCCAGACATCGCGCCCTTGGTGCTGATCGGTGCCGCTGCCGGATTTGCCGGGCTTGTGCAGGCTCCGCTGACGGCAGTGGCACTGGCGTTCGGATTTGTCTGGCAGATCGACTTGCTGCCGCCATTGCTGCTTGCCTGCGTTGCCGCACGACTGGCCTCAGGACTGGTCTGCAGCCCAGGATTGTTCCAGTCTCTCGCCGCCTCTCTGCCCACGCTGCCAGGAGCCTCTCATGAGCCGTGACACCGCCCTCGCCAATGCCGCTTCGTATTTCGACGATGGTAGTTTTCAGAAGATGTTGGCCGAGTTGATCGCCATCCCCTCCACCTCGCAGGACCCGGCCTATAAGCCAGACGTGGATCGCTATCTGGCGGCGACGATCCAGCCTTGGCTGGAGCGGCTCGGCTTTCGCTGCGAAATCCATCCCAATCCGGTGGCGGGATACGGCCCGATCCTGGTCGGCTACCGGATCGAGGACCCGGCCCTTCCCACCATCCTCACCTATGGCCATGGCGACACCGTGCGCGGGCTGGACGATCAATGGGATGCGGGCCTGTCGCCCTGGGTGATGAAAGAGGTCGGTCCGCTTTGGTACGGGCGTGGGACGGCGGACAACAAGGGGCAGCACGCCACCGTGATCGCGGCATTGGAGACGGTGCTGAAGGCACGCGGGAAGCTCGGGTTCAATGTGAAGCTGGTTCTGGAGATGAGCGAGGAAATGGGCTCGGTGGGTTTGCGAGAGTTCGTCGCTGCCCATGCCAGCGAACTCGCCGCCGACGCGCTGATCGCCTCGGACGGGCCGAAGATGCGCCCGGATGTGCCGACGATCACCACGGGCTCACGCGGCGTGTATAATTTCCGCCTCTCGGTGAATGAGCGCCCGGGCGGCGTGCATTCCGGCAATTGGGGTGGGATGACCACCGACCCCGCCATCGTGCTGGCCCATGCGATTGCCACCATCACCGACCGCAATGGCCGGATCATGGTGCCGGAATTCCTCCCCGTCGGCGGCATGCCGGAGAGCGTGCGCGCGGCTTTGGTGGGCTGCGAGATGCAGGATGAGGAGAGTGCCAAGATCAACCCGAGTTGGGGTGAGCCGGGGCTGACCGACGCCGAGAAGGTCTATGGCTGGACCAGCTTCATCGTGCTGGCGATGCTGTCGGGCAAGCCGGATGCGCCGGTGAATGCGGTCGCCCCCGACGCGCAGGCGTGGTGCCAGTTGCGCTACACGGTGGATGCCGACACGACACAGTTCATCCCCGGCTTGCGCAAATTCCTCGACGCGCATGGCTATCAGCAGGTTGAGATCGCCGAGGGGCATGTGCGGATGCAGGCGAGCCGGACCTCACCGGAAAATCCCTGGATCAAGCGGGCCAAGGCGAGCCTGGAGCAGACAACGGGCAAGCGCGTGCAGATCATCCCCAATGGCGGTGGCGGGCTGCCGGGCGATGTGTTCATCGACCATCTGCACACACCGCTGGTGTGGATTCCGCTCAGCTACAATGGCTGCAAGCAGCACGGGCCGAATGAGCATGTGATTGCAAGCTCGGTGCGCGAGGGGCTGTTGGGGTATGTCGGGCTTTGGTGGGATTTGGGGGCATAGGGCAGGTCAGCTTGCCTTGACCCAATATCCAGCCGTCATTGCAAGCGGAGCGCAGCAATCCATCGCTGA
>CAITEF010000520.1 GCA_903891315.1 uncultured Rhodospirillales bacterium
CCGATGGAACCGGCCGGTCAGACAGACGGCCACCGCGATCATCACAAACGAGAACGTGGTCAGCGGCGCGGTAAAACGCCGGTTCAATTCCACCCGGATGCGCTCGCTCTCACGCGGAGCGGCTGCCATGGCAGGTGGCGGGGCGAAGAGTTCGGTCATGGACAGCTCGCCGACATCGCGGAAGCGGAAATCGGTATCGCCGTCGCGTTGCGATAGATCGATTGTGTTCTCGCTGAAACTGAGAACGTTCAGACGACCAGTTTTGCTGTCGAGTTCCTGGCGGTTGCCGTTGATCAGCAGAACGCGCGGTGTGCCCTCCAGCCCGACCAATTTTCCCATTTCGGCGACTGTCGTTGCGTGGCTGTCTGTCTGGCGACCGTCATCGATCAGGATGCCGTGCAAGGTGCCATCGGAATCCCGCGAGCGGACGAAGATCGTCAGCGTGTCCGAGACGGTGTTGAACACACCTTCCTGCAGCATGAAGGCGGCCAAGCGGTTGCGGATCTCGAATTGGTATTGCCGGAAATCGCTGAAACTGGCGGGAACCAGCCACAGGCTGAGCAGAAAACCTGTCGCCGTCGCCAGCCCGGCCATCGCCAGGGCCGGGCGGGCGAGCCCTCCTTGTGACACGCCGGCCGCACGCATGACGGTCAATTCACGGTCGCTCGACAGGCGTTGATAGACAAATTGCACCACGATGAAAGACGCAATCGGCAGGATGATCGCCAGGAAATTCGGGATCAGCAGGCCGGTCAGCCGCAGGAACACGCCGACCGACAGGCCGCGATTGACCACGGTGTCGACGAAACGCAGCGATTGCGTCATCCAGATCAACGCCAACAGTCCAACCGTGACCGCGAGCAACGCCACAAGCAGGCTGCGGAAGAGGTAGCGATCAATGCTGGAAATCTGTGAGACTTTCATTGCCACAACCTACGCTGCCCGCGTCGTGTCTGCCAGCGCGTCGAAAACATCGTCGATCACCGGCAGACCCAGCACATGTACGCGGTGCCACAGCGCGTAAAACAGCAGCCCCCACAAGGCGAAACCGACATGCTTGCCGGATTGAAGGTACAGCGCCTCCACCTTCGCCGGTTCAGCAATCTCGGCGACACCAGGCTGGAGGGCGACCAGTTTGCCAAGCCGCGCGCCGTCACGCGCGATCCATTCGCGCACCGGCACGTCAAAGCCCTTCTTTTCAGCGAATGCATTGGCCTGCGGCATCGCTTTGGCCAGCCAGGCCCGCAGCGCGTATTTGCCCAGGCGGCGATGTGTCTTCAGCGCGTCGGGCAACCGGAAGGCGATGTCGGCGACGACGGGGTCGAGAAACGGGGTGCGGCCTTCCAGCCCGTTGGTCATCAGGCAGCGATCCAGCTTGGTGAGAAGATCGTTCGGCAACCATTCGGCGCTGTCGGCGGCCTGCAATTCCTGCAACCGCGTCCGCCCACGCGCACGACCGGATTGTTCGGCGCGCGCAAGCCCATCACGCCAATGATCGGTAACACTGGGGCGGAGGACATCGACCGCGTCAAACACACCGTTCGCCCAGGGCAGACGCCCGCCGAGCCAGCCCGGCCTGCGGGCGCGGCGATAACGGGAATAGCCCGCGAACAATTCGTCGCCGCCCTCACCGCTGAGCACCACTTTGAGACTGCCTCTGGCGGCGGCGGCGAGCTTGTAGGTGGGCAGGATGGCATAATCCATCGTGGGGTCGTCGATCGCTGCCACCGCACGCGGTGTCATGCGCCAGAAATCGGCCTCATCGAAGGTGATCTCGCTGTGCTCGGCACCGACCAACTTGGCCAGACGCCGCGCTTCGCTGCGCTCATCGGCGACCAGCGTGCCGGGGAAGCCCGCGGTGAAGGCGACCACCGGCCGTTCGTTCAGTCGCGCCATCAGCGCCAACACCGCCGTGCTGTCGATGCCGCCGGAGAGAAACAGGCCGAATGGCACGTCGGAGCGTTGATGCACCATCACGCTGTTCTCCAGCGCGCGGTCCAGCGCTGCGACCGCCTCATCAAGGCTCATCTTCTGTGGAGCGCCGGAGGGCAGGGCAGCGATGCGGTGGCGGCTGACGATCTCGCCGCGTTCGATCACCAGCGTCTCGCCCGGCAGCACGCGAAAGACGCCTGGAAAGATCGTGGCCTGCCCGGTGGTGAATTTCAGTTGCAGCAACTCCGCCCGCGCGACGGCGTCTGGGGTGCGACTGCCGAAGCCAGCGGCGAGGAGGGCCTGCGGCTCAGAGGCGAAGGCGAATTCGCCCGCATTCTGCGCGTAATAGAGCGGCTTGATGCCGAACGGATCGCGCGCCAGCACCAACCGGTTGCACGCCGGGTCATGAATGGCAATCGCATACATGCCGCGCAGCTTTTCGGCGAAACGCTCGCCGAGGGATGCGTAGACAAACAGCGGCGGCTCGCAATCGGAGTGGGTGCGAAACGGGGTGCCTGCCATTTCGGCGCGCAGTTCGACGTTGTTGTAGATCTCGCCATTGCCGATCAGCATCACCCCGTTCGGGCCATAGAGCGGTTGGTCGCCGGTCGCGAGGTCGATGATGGCCAAGCGCAGATGCAAAAAGCCGACATCGTCACGGCAGGCGAGGCCCTCGCCGTCCGGCCCGCGATGCGCCATGGCGCGCGACATCGGGGTGAGACGTGTGGGTGCAACGGGGCTGCCGTCCCGCGTCATGATCCCGGCTATGCCGCACATTGACGTTCCATCCGCGCGAAGAAGTCGCGATAGGCGGCGACGACGTTGGCGCGCGAAAAGTCACGCTCCAACACCTCGGCCGCAGCCTCGGCGATGTCGTGCGCCAGGGACTTGTCCGACAAAACGCGATTCAGCGCCAAGGCCAGGGCATCAGCGTCTTCCATCGGCACCAGCAACCCGGTGCGCCCATCCACGATCAATTCCGCAGGGCCAGTGGAGGCGGCGGCGACCACGGGCAGGCGATGGCCCCAGCCTTCCAACACGACATTGCCCAAAGGCTCGACCCGCGACGGGCAGCAGAGCACATCGGCGGCGGCGCACAGGGCAGGGACATCCTTGCGCCAGCCGAGCCAGCGGATGCGATCATTGATGCCGAGCGACTGTGCCTGCGCCCGCAGCCGCGCATCACGTGGGCCTTCGCCCGCCAGCCAGAGAATGGCACCCGGCACCTGCGCCAGGGCGGGCAAAAGCACGTCGAACGCCTTGTCGTCGTGAAAACGACCAAGGGCCACGATGACCTTCGCATCATCCGGCGTGTTCAGGCTGGCGCGGTCCACCGGTGGGGCGGGGCGTGCATCGGTGAAATTGGGCAGGTAGCTCAGCTTCTCGCGCGGCCAGCCGCGTTCGGCCAGCCAATCGACAATGTAGCGCGTGTTGCCGACCAGATGGTCGCAGCGGCGGAAATACTTCAGATGGTAAAACCCGCCGAGCCGGGCGGCGAGAATGCGCCCTTTTCCGGGATGCGGTGTGAGTTCGGCCGCACGGCTCATCCAGGCCAGCGTGACTTGCGGATCGAAGCGCTTCATTTCGCGTCGGATTGTCGATGGTGTGCGGAAATCGAACTGCTTGCCGAACGGCGCGGTGGCCACCGGCAGCCCAGCGGCGGCAAGTCGTGTCTCGCGTCCGTCGCCGGGGCGGATGATCACGCTTTGCGGCACGCTATCGTCATGCAGTGCCAGCACCATACGTTCGAAAAAAGCCTCGGCGCCTCCGAACGTGGCGCCGGCCATAATTTGGAGAACCCTCGTCATGCCCCCGTTCTGGACAGCGGGTGGGGCGGTGTCAACCGGAGGCGGGAGGAGAGTTTGGCGGGCGGAGGGATGGTCGCGGTGGCCGGATTTGAACCAGCGACCAAGGGATTATGA
>CAITEF010000521.1 GCA_903891315.1 uncultured Rhodospirillales bacterium
CGTGTGACATGACGGATGACCCGTCGCCCCCCGAAGCCGCGACCGTCACGACCGCAACGCCGGACATGCCGCTAGCCGCCGCCGTCGCCCAATTTCTCGAGGAGCGCGAGTGGGAGGACAAGATCATTATCGATCACGCTAACCGCGTCCGCAGTTTAGTCCCCAACAGGAGACCAGCGTGGCGGTCGCCACCAGGCTGCTGAAGAGCAATCTTGTCTACCTCTGCGAGAGCGAGGGGCGCCATCCAACCCGCAGGCCCTCGCCGGCCGCGTCACCAACCTAATCACCGATATCCTCTGGGAGACCCAGCACCATGGCACAGTTTCCAAGCCCCACGCCGACCCTGCCAGTGACGGCTGCGATGGACCCCTTGGCGGGATTCAAGGAGGGGGCGGTCGACGGCAATGGTGCGCCTATTCCGCTGGTCGCCACCAGGATACGGGTACTGGTCACTGCCGGCCTGGCGGTCGTACGGACCGAGCGGGTATTCCGGAACGCGGAAGCCGCTTCAATCGAGGCGACCCTGACTTTCCCGGTGCCGGTTCAGGCGACATTATTTGGTCTACGGGCCCGTATTGGTGATCGCGTACTGGCTGGCACCGCCCGCCGGCGAGAGGCCGCTCGCGCCGCGTATGAGGACGCGGTGGACAGCGGCAAGACTGCCGTTCTCCATGAGGAAGCGCTGCGTGGCGTGCATGTGATTTCCATCGCTCATATCCCACCAGGTGCTGAAGTGACGGTTGCCTCCGACTGGGCATCGCCGCTGGCGGCCGGCGAGGCGGGGGCTGCGACGCTGCGCATTCCAACCACGGTAGGTGCGGTCTATGGCCGCTCGCCCTTGGTCGATAGCGACGACCTCGTGACTGATGGCGGGGTGCTGCACGAAGCGACGCTGGAGGTGACCTGTGCCGAAGGCATCGTGACCCTGGTCAATGGCCCGGCCCTGCTGGATGGCTGTGCCCGGTTGAAGCTGAACCGGCCAATCGATCTGCGCGTGACCGACTGGACTCAGCGTCCGCTGGAGGGGCTTTCGGCATCCGGTAGACAGGTAACGCTGACCATCGCCCCAGCACCTCGAGGCGAGATGCCTCTGGATGCTGTTGTTCTGGTGGACCGTAGCGGCTCGATGGGTGATTCTGCTGGTGCAGTTGGTAGCCTGCACGATGCGGTGATTGTTGGTTTACGTGCCGCGGCAGGCGGGTTGGCGAAGGCCGATAAAGTCAATCTCTGGCAGTTCGATCATGAGGCCGAAGCGGTGCTGCCTCCCCGAGGCCGTAGCTTCCTGGCCGCCGTCAACGCACTCGGCGCTCCGCGTGGAGGCACCGAGATTGGCTATGCTATCGCCCGGGTGCTCGCCGACACATCCTGCCACGATGTCGTGCTCATTACTGATGGGCAAAGCTGGGAGTTGGATGTCCAGGCTCTTGCTCGCTCAGGCCGTCGGTTTACCGTGGTGCTAGTCGGCTCGAGCGCACTGGCGGCCAATGTTGGGCACCTGGCGGCCCTGAGTGGGGGCCAGGTTTTTGTTAGCGAGGGTGCTGATACTGGCGAAGCAGTTCGCTTGGCTTTGGCCAGTTTACGGCTGCCGCATGTACTTGGCGCACCGCTGGAACAGTTGCCGGCAAAAGCGGACGCATTGCTCGGCGGCATGCGCCTGGTTGTCAGCTTTGACGGCGAGCATGCTGTGCCGGCCGGAGGTGATGACCCGCTGCCGCGCGCGGTAGCTGCCGTCGCCGCAGCGCTGGTTCTGCCGCGCCTACCGGAAGCCGCTGCGGCGGCATTGGCAGAAGCAGAAGGCCTGTGCGGGCATCTGACTAGCCTGGTGTTGGTGGACGAGGCTGGGGCGCTGCAGGAGGGAATCCCAGTTCAGCGCAAAGTGGCGCTCATGGCTCCAGCTTATGGCGGCTATGCGGCCAGCGTTGATGCGCCCGCGATGCCGATGCTGACCAGTGCCAGCGCGGATGAATCTAGAAGGGTGTACAGTTACAGCTTGTCTGACGAACCGTCTCGCTTGGACCTCACCTTCGCGCGCGGCCAGATCAACTGGGCTACCTATGCTAGGCTGTTGCGCAAATGGGACGCGGCATCTTTTAATTATAAATATCCGGAGCCAATGGGTGTTGTGCTCTCGGTCCTATTGCGAGCATCAAGACTGGCTAAAATTTCAAACCTAGCTGATGAACTAGGTGTGCCGCCGATGCTGGTGGCGATTGCCCTCCTTGCCGTTGCTGACGCTGGAGATAACCGCAGCGCGGCGCGCTTGGCGCGGCAGGTGTTGGGTAAGATCAGCGATGAGCGGATCGATGAAGCCCTCGCTGCCGTTGGGCTCTCACGATGAATGAGGGACCAAGCGGGGGCCATCCAACGGAGCTTCCTTCGCGCGCAGGGCAGCATGCCCTGCGCCGGGTCGCCGTCGCCAGTCGATGGTTGTGGGACTTGCTGAGCAATGCAGTGTTCGTATGCGCTGTGGGCCTTGTTTTTCTGCTTCTGGTTTTTTCTGACTGGTATCTTCACGTCATCGCCGTTCGCGCTGCTCTGTTTGCCGCGTGCTTTGTAGCGGAACGAGCAGGCGACCTGTTGGGCAAGTTGCAGCCGGCCCGCTGACAATGAAGACGTTGCGAGCCGGCGCTACATTGGTAGGAGGGGGAATTGCCAAACCAATCCAGCGTTGATCCACTTACTTTCCAAGCATACTTGGAGACGGAATATCGCGTGCAGGGGATCCCGGCGTTCATCCTGAAGGTGGGTGAGGCCAATGATGATCTTCTACGCGCTCACCGACGCCATGGCGCTGATTGCAGTGCATTCCTCACCGCGTGCAATCCTTTCAGCGAGCCGTTCGACGAAGCCAGCAACGCGGCGCGGCAGGCCGCCTTGGCCGCAGAGCTTTCGCGTCGCGGCCTCATCTTTCTGCCCGGCGTCGGCCAGCACCCGTCCAATGAATGGCCCGGCGAGAACAGCTATCTAGTGTTCAGCCTGACCCTCGAGGCCGCGAAGATTCTCGGTACACGGTTCGAGCAGAACGCTCTGGTTTGGACCGGTGCTGATGCGGTTCCACAGTTGGTCATGCTGAGATGAGTGACTTGGTCAGCCCGTTTTAGAGCCCAAGGACTGAGGGGGATTTGATCCAGCTTGCCGTCCCCGACACGTCGTCAAATCGGCTAAAGAGGAGCTAAAAATGTCTATTCGCAACGGCTTATTTTCCTCGGAATCTGTCTCCGAGGGCCACCCCGACAAGTTAGCCGACCGCATCTCCGATGCGGTGCTCGACGAGTTTCTGCGCCACGACCCATCGGCCCGGGTTGCCTGCGAGACCCTGCTGGCCGACCAATGCGTGGTGGTCGCAGGCGAGTTCAAGACCCGCAGTCCCGAAACTTTCCGGGCCGTGCGCGAGAGGGCGGTGACGATCGTTTCCGACGTCCAGCGTGATGCCGGATATCGGGATAGCGCCACTGGCATTGATCCGGAGCGCTGCGAGATTCAGATCCGGTTCAACGGCCAGTCCTCCGACATCAACCAGGGCGTGGATCGTGAGAACGGTGTGATCGGCGCTGGGGACCAGGGGCTGATGTTTGGATATGCCTGCGACGATACACCCGAGTTGATGCCCGCCCCTATCGTCTTCGCTCACCGGCTTGTCCGCCGCCAGGCCGAAGTGCGTCGCAATGGTTTGCTTCCCTGGTTGGGGCCGGACGCCAAGTCACAGGTGACGTTCCGCTACGAGGAGGGGCAGCCGGTGGCGATCGAAGCAGTCGTTCTCTCCACGCAGCACGATGCCGGCATCGACACCGAGGCGCTTCGCGCGGCAGTGAGCCGCGAGATCATCGATACCGTGGTCCCCACCACCTTGCGATCGGCGAACTACCGGGAACTGATCAATCCAACGGGCCGCTTCGTTATCGGCGGACCGAAGGGCGATACGGGGCTCACAGGTCGTAAGATCATTGTCGACACCTATGGGGGCGCAGCGCCACACGGCGGCGGGGCGTTTTCCGGGAAGGACCCCTCCAAGGTTGATCGGTCGGCGGCCTACATGGCGCGCTTCCTGGCCAAGCAGGTGGTTGCGCGGGGCTGGTCGAGCCGGGCGCTGGTTCAACTCGCTTACGCCATTGGCGTGGCTGAACCGGTGAGCTTCCTGGTCGAAGCCGAAGGCGTGACGCGCGCGCGCAGTGCCGAGATCGTGGATGCACTACGTCAGGAGTTCGATCTTACCCCAGCCGGTATCATCAGGCTGCTCGACCTGCAGAGGCCGATTTACTACCCGACCGCTGCCTACGGCCACTTCGGCAGAGACGACCTTGACCTTCCCTGGGAAGGCGTTTGCCTTGCTGCAGTCTAGCCAGAAAAATCTGCTCTTTTTAACTTGGTTAACGATCTAATACCAACTCCCACAGCGGGTGACTCACGCGGGGGATTCCCCGACGCGGCGTTGATGTGATTCAAGCTGGTGATCCCTGGAGGCTCACCATGGCACGCGCCATCGCTCTACGTTCGGACTTCAGCGCCGCCGAGCTTCGCC
>CAITEF010000522.1 GCA_903891315.1 uncultured Rhodospirillales bacterium
ACGCCGTGCTGCTGCTGGTGGCGCGCAATTCCTACCATCAACTGGTTCTCACCCTGATCCCGATCTGGGCGGTGCTGGGGCTGTCTTGGAACCTGCTCTCCGGCAATAGCGGGCTGATCTCCTTCGGGCAGGCCTCGTTCTTCGGATTGGGGGCCTACACGGTGACGATGTTGCTGGTGTGGTTTGATGTCACGCCATGGTTCGGCATTCCGGTCGCTGTTGTGGTTGGCATGGTGGCCGCAGCGATCATTGGCTATCCCAGCTTTCGGCTGCGCGGCTATTATTTCGCGCTGACCATGCTGGCCTATCCGTTGGCGCTGCTGAACATCTTCGAGTGGCTCGGCCTGCAGGAAGTCACGCTGCCGATGAAGCGCGAGCACGCGGCTTGGTTCATGCAATTCTCCGATCAGCGCGTCTATGCGGTGATCGCTCTCTGTGTGCTGCTGGTGGCTTTGCTGGTCTCGCTGGCGGTGGAGCGCACGCGGTTCGGGTTGTCGCTGCTTGCTATCAAGCAGAACGAGCAGGCGGCGGAGGCGGCGGGGATTCCGACTCTGGTCTGGAAGATGCGCGCCATCGTTGTCAGTGGCGGCATGGCGGCGGCGGCCGGTGGGCTTTATGCGGTGGTGTTGCTGGTGGTGACACCGGACTCGGTGTTCGGAATGCTCACCTCCGCCCAGGCGCTGATTTTTACCATGTTCGGTGGTGTGGGCACGATCTGGGGGCCGGTGGTGGGCACGGTGGTGTTGATCCCTCTCAGCGAGAGCATCCGCAGCGCATTCGCCGATGTTCTGCCGGGTGTGCAGGGTGTGGTTTATGGGTTGGCGATCATTCTGACGATGTTCATCGCCCCCGAGGGTGTGATCTGGCGCGTTCGGGATGCGAGACGCTCGGCCCCAATGCCGCTGACCCCGCCGCCGCCGCGCCCTGCCGTGCCGCGTCCAGCGGCGCATGAGGGGGAGTTGCTGCGGGTTGAGGGGCTCAGCAAGCGGTTCGGCGGGTTGATGGCGGTGGACGATGTGAGCTTCAGCGTGCCGGAAGGCCGGGTGCTTGGCATTATCGGGCCGAACGGCGCGGGCAAGACCACGTTGTTCAATCTGCTCAACGGTTTCAACGACCCCACCACCGGGCGTGTGCGGTTTGCCGGGCAGGATCTGGTCGGGCTGAAGCCCAATCGGATCTGCAAGCTTGGCATCGGGCGGACCTTCCAGGTGGTGCGTCCGTTTGCGCGCATGAGCGTGCTGCAGAATGTCGCCATAGGGGCCTTCGTGGCTGAGCCGGACGCTGATTCGTCGATTGCGGCAGCCTGGGAGGCATTGGCGCGGGTTGGGTTGCAGGATGCGGCGCATCGGATTGCCGGTGGGCTGACGACCAAGGAATTGCGTCTGATGGAACTCGCCCGCGCGCTGGCGGCGCGTCCGCGTCTGTTGCTGATGGACGAGACGCTGGCCGGGCTTGGGGCGGACGAGGCTGACGAGATCTCCAACGTGATCCGTCGCCTGCCTGCGGATGGCACCACGGTGGTGATCATCGAGCACACGATCCGCGCGATGTTGCGTCTGGCAGATGAGTTCCTGGTGCTCGACCATGGTCGTGTCCTGGCGCAAGGCAAGCCGGAGGACGTGGTGCGCGACAAGGCGGTGATCGAGGCCTATCTCGGCAAGAAATGGATGACCGAGCATGCTCAAGATTGAGGGCCTGACTGCCGGCTATGGCGCGGTGGATGCGCTGCATGGCGTCTCGCTGGACGTGCCGGTGGGCGCGCTGGTGGCGCTGGTCGGGCCGAACGGGGCGGGCAAGACGACTTTGCTCAAGACGATCTCCGGCACGGTGGCACCGCGCGCGGGACAGATGTCGTTTGATGGGCAGGATTTGATGACGATGCCGCCCTTCCGGCGCGCCCATATCGGCATCGCCCATGTCCCGGAAGGACGTCAGGTGTTTCGCGCCATGACGGTGCAGGAAAACCTTGAAATGGGCGG
>CAITEF010000523.1 GCA_903891315.1 uncultured Rhodospirillales bacterium
CCATCATCAGCAACAGGATGGCCACGCCGATCATCCACAGCAGCTCACGCGGCTTCTTGTAAGAGCCGTAATAGAGGCCGCGGAACACATGGATGTAGACGACGATGAAGAACATCGACGCGCCGTTGGCGTGCACATAGCGCAGCAGCCAGCCGTAGTTCACGTCGCGCATGATGCGCTCAACGCTCTCGAAGGCACCGGCGGTGCTTGGGTTGTAGTTCATCGCCAGGAAAATCCCGGTGACGATCATGATCACCAGATTGACCATCGCCAAGGCGCCGAAATTCCAAAAATAGTTGAAATTCCGCGGCGTCGGGAAGATGCCGTATTCCTGGGTGATCATCGTGAACAGCGGCAGGCGCGTATCAATCCAGTTGATCACCGGATTCTTGAATTCACTCTTGTGCAGGCCAACCATGGCTTTGCTCCGTAAAGGGGTCAGGTCTGGCTGATCAGCCGATCTTGATGCGGTTGTCCGACAGGAACGCATAGGGCGGTACCGGCAGGTTCGCCGGGGCTGGCCCATGGCGGACGCGGCCGGACACGTCATACTGGCTGCCGTGGCAGGGGCAGAAATATCCGCCGAAATCGCCGCGCGCGTCAGTTGTCTTGTTGCCCAGCGGAATGCAGCCGAGATGGGTGCAGATGCCAAGCACGACAAGCCACTGCTCATGGCCCGCCTTGACGCGGCTTGCATCGGTGGCCGGGTCAAGCAGGTCGCCGGGCTTCACGCTTGCGGCGGTCTTGATTTCTTCGGCCGTGCGGTGCCGCACGAACACCGGCTTGCCGCGCCACACCACGGTGATGCCCTGACCAGCCGGGATCGAGCCGATATCGAACTCGGCCGACGAAATCGCCAGCACGTCGCTCGAAGGGTTCATGCTGTCGATCAGCGGCCAGGCAATCGCGCCCACACCGACGGCGGCACCCGAGGCCGCGACGAGTTTGAGGAAATCGCGCTTTCCGTGGTCCGGCGCATGCCCGGCATCATGCTCGTGGGCGGTAGCAGACATTCACAACGTCCTTCTCTTCAGCTCCGCGGGCGACGCGGAAAGTTACGGCATGGGGCGATCTCGCGCAGGGCTGGATTGGCACGTCGCGGCGGGTCGTCAACCGAAAGCGGCCCCCTTCTAATCCCAGCTTTTCGCCCCTGCAACACGGTGAACAAATCGGATAGGCTTTTCTTCAAGGTCAATTGGGATGAGACGGACATGCCGCAAGACACTGCCCCCGCCACCGCCGCCGCGAACGCTGCAAAATCGGTGCCCCCGCACGATGCGATGAAGCAGCGAGCGCGGGATTGGTTTGAATCCCTGCGGGACCAAATCTGTGCCGCCTTCGAGGCCATCGAGGATGAAGCGGGCGGAATTCCAGCCTATTCCGGCAAATCGGCCGGACGATTCGCGCGCACCGCCTGGGATCGCCCGGAAGGCGGCGGCGGCGTGATGAGCGTGATGCGCGGCCGCGTGTTCGAAAAAGTGGGGGTGAATTGCTCCACGGTCTTCGGCGAATTCAGCCCTGATTTCCGGGCGCAGATTCCAGGCGCCAAGGAAGACCCGCGCTTTTTCGCCACCGGCATTTCGCTGGTCGCGCACATGGCCAGTCCACGCGTGCCTGCCGTGCATTTCAACACACGTATGTTGGTGACCACCGAGGGCTGGTTCGGCGGCGGCGGTGACCTCACGCCGATGAAGATGGACGCCCCCGAATCGATCGAGGACGCGACCACATTGCACGCCGCCTTCCGTGATGCCTGCGACAAGCACGATCCGGCCTATTATCCGAAATTCAAGGAATGGTGTGACCGCTACTTCTTCCTGCCGCACCGCAACGAGCCGCGCGGCCTGGGCGGGATTTTCTACGACCATCTCTTCACGGGGAATGCCGAGGCGGACTTCACCTTCACCCAGGATGTCGGCCGCGCCTTCCTTTCGGCCTATCCGCAGATCGTCCGCCGCCGGATGGCGGAGGTCTGGACGCAGGCCGAGCGCGAGCATCAATTGGTCCGTCGCGGGCGCTATGTGGAATTCAACCTCATCCACGACCGCGGCACGCTGTTCGGCCTCAAGACCGGCGGCAACACCGAGGCGATCCTGATGTCGATGCCGCCGGAGGTGAAGTGGCCGTAAAACGGGCACTCGCAATCGGGCTGCGCATTTCCATATCCGATGGTGCCAACATCATTCGGGAGCGAACATGACCATGATCACCATCCAGGCCACGGACGGCTCTGGCTGCTTCAACGCCTATCACGCAGCGCCGAAGGGCGAGCAGGTGAAGGGCGATACGGGCGTTGTCGTCCTGATCCAGGAGATTTTCGGCGTCAACCAATCCCTGCGCGAGACCGCCGATCAGGTGGCAGGTCTCGGCTATCACGTCATCGCCCCCGATCTGTTCTGGCGGCAGGAGCCGGGGGTGGATATTTCCGACAAGACCCAAGCGGAGTGGGACAAGGCGTTTGCCCTGTTGAACGGCTTTGATCAGGCCAAGGGCGTCGATGACCTCAAGGCCACGCTCGCGGTGGCGCGCACGCTGCCCGGCAGCAACGGAAAGGTCGCAACCATGGGCTACTGCCTTGGTGGACGTCTCGCCTTCATGATGGCGACGCGTTCGGATGCCGATCTGAACATATCTTATTACGGCGTGAACCTCGACGGGCTGCTGGGCGAGTTGCCGAATGTGTCGAAGGCGCTCGTGGTGCATATCGCCGAGCTGGACCCATATGTGCCGGCCGAGGCGCGGGAGAAGATTTTGAGCGCTGTCGCCGGCAACAAGCTGGTCGATGCGTATGTCTATCCGGGCGCCGACCACGCGTTCGCGCGGGTGGGCGGCGTGCATTGGGACACACGCTCGGCTTGGATTGCCAATGGGCGGTCTGCCGCGGCACTGGCTGA
>CAITEF010000524.1 GCA_903891315.1 uncultured Rhodospirillales bacterium
AACCTTGCCCATGGCGCGCTCTACATGATGGGAGCGTTCATCGCCGCCACCGTTGCGGAGGCGAGTGGGAGCTTCGTCATCGGTGCGATCGTCGCCGTGCTGGCCACCGCGTTGATCGGGGCGGTGCTGGAGATCGCGCTGCTGCGGCGGTTCTATCATCGCTCGCATCTCGATCAGGTGCTGGTCACGTTCGGCCTGATCCTGGTGTTCAACGAGGGGACCAAACAGATCTGGGGCGCAGTGCCGATGCGGTTCTCACTGCCGCCGCTGGTGGCGGGCGCTATCGAGATCTGGCCAGGACTGCCCTATCCGGTGTTCCGACTGGTGATCCTTGGCGTTGGGCTGGTGGTGGGATTGTTGCTCTATCTGGTGATCATGCGCACCCGCATCGGCATGTGGGTGCGGGCCGGGGCGTCCAATCGGGCGATGGCGTCGGCGATTGGGGTGAATGTGGAGCTGATTTTCGTCGGCGTCTTCGCAGCAGGTGCGGCACTGGCGGGGCTTGCCGGGTTGATGGCGGGGCCGATCCTCGCGGTGCAGGTGGGGATGGGTGAGCCGGTCCTCATCCTCTGCCTTGTCGTGACCGTGATCGGCGGAATTGGCTCGATCAACGGGGCGCTGGTCGCCGCCATTCTGATCGGACTGATCGACACGTTTGGCCGCGTGTTGCTGTCGCCGGCACTCGGCAGCATGGTGATTTTCCTCGCGATGGCGGTGATTCTCGCCTTCAAGCCGAAGGGGCTGTTCCCGGTTCATGGCTGACCGCGCCTCCTCCTCTTCGACGCCTCGGCGCGACTGGATCGCGATTGCGGTGATCCTGGTCGCCTTGGCCGCGTTGCCCACGGTGGCGACCGCACTCGGCCAGCCTTTCGCGATCAAGGTGGGCAGCCGATTGGTGATCTTCGCCATCGCGGCCGTCGGGCTGAACATCGTGCTGGGCTTTGGCGGGATGGTCAGCCTGCTGCATGCCGGGCTGTTCGGCGTCGGCGGCTATGTGGTGGGGATTTTGAGTTGGCATGATTTCAACGGTGAGGCGCTGCATCTCGGGCCGTTGGTCATCAACGGCACCGGCAATCTGCTGATCTCCTTGCCTCTCGCCGCCGTCTTCGGGGCCGCAACCGCCGCCGTGATGGGCGTGGTGAGCCTGCGCACGAGCGGCGCCTATTTCATCATGATCACGCTCGCCTTCAACCAGATGCTCTATTATCTCGGCGTGGCGCTGCAGAAATATGGCGGCGAGGACGGGTTGCAGATCATGGGCGATCTGTCGCTCGCGGGTTTCGACCCATCCAAGCGGCTGGTGTATTTCTACATGTCGCTGACGGTTCTGGCCGTGGTGCTGATCCTGACGCAACGCCTCGTCGGCAGCCGGTTCGGGATGGTGTTGCGGGCCTCGGCGCAAAATGAGCGGCGGGTGAAGGCGCTGGGGATTCCGCCGATCCGCTACCGTCTGGCCGCCTTCATCATCTCTGGCGCGATCGCCGCTTTGGCGGGAGGGCTGGCGGCGAGCGGACTGCAATTCATCTCACCGTCCGACATGTCCTGGGTGCGCTCCGGCGATTTGGTGGTGATGTGTGTGCTCGGTGGGCTTTCGACGGTGTGGGGGCCGGTGCTGGGGGCGAGTGTGTTCATTCTGCTCGAATTGGGGCTCTCCAGCTTCACCAATGCGTGGCAATTGCCGTTCGGGTTGATCGTGATCGGCATGGCGGTGTGGCTGCATGACGGGTTGATCGGCCTCGCCCGCAAATGGGTGCGAGCATGAGCGCGCCGCTGCTGGAGACCCGCCAACTGGTCAAACGCTTCGGCGGATTGATCGCCACCGGCGAAGTCTCGCTTTCGGTGATGCCGGGTGAAACCCACGCGCTGATCGGGCCGAACGGGGCAGGCAAAACCACGTTGATCGCACAATTGCAGGGCGAGTTGCTGCCGTCGTCCGGCACGATTCATTTCCAAGGCCAGGACATCACCGCCCTGCCCTCGCATCTGCGCGCGCTGCGCGGCCTGGCGCGCTCGTTCCAGATCACCTCGGTGCTGCCGGATTTCACCGCGTTGGAGAATGTCCGCCTCGCGGTGCAGGCGCGGCAGGGCCATTCTTTCCGGTTCTGGCGACAGGCGGCGTCGGACCGTAGGCTCAACGACGAGGCCGAACAGGCGCTGGTGCGCTGCGGGCTGGCCGGGCGGACGGAGGCGTTGGCGGCACTGCTCTCGCATGGCGAGCGCCGTCAGCTCGAACTCGCGATGGCGCTGGCGATGAAGCCCGCTCTGCTGCTGCTCGACGAGCCGATGGCCGGAATGGGCAAGCAGGATGGCGCGCGGATGACACGGCTGCTCGCGGAACTCAAATCGGAATACGCCATGCTGCTGGTCGAGCACGATATGGAGGCGGTGTTCTCGCTCGCTGACCGACTCAGCGTGCTGGTGCAGGGTCGTCTGATCGCCACCGGCACGGTGGACGAGATCCGCACCAATCCGACGGTGCAATCCGCCTATCTCGGGCATGGGTGAAGCGGCGATGCTGCTCGAAATCACAGGCCTCTGTGCGGGCTACGATGCGGGACAGGTGCTGTTCGACTTGTCGTTCAGCGTCGCCGAACGCCAGGTGACGACGCTGCTCGGCCGCAACGGGATGGGCAAGACGACGACGGTGCGCAGCATCATGGGGATGATCGGCGCGCGCGGTGGGAGGATTCGGTTCGCGGGCGAGGATGTCACCGGGTGGAAGCCCTACCGGATCGCGCAGCTCGGCATCGGGCTGGTGCCGGAGGGGCGGCATATCTTCCCCAACCTGACCGTGCGCGAAAACCTGCAGATGGCGGCGATCAAGCGCGCGGATGTCGCTGATCCTTGGACGCTGGAGCGTGTGCTCGCCTTTTTTCCGCGTCTGAGTGAGCGGCTGAACAATGGCGGCAGTCAGCTTTCCGGTGGTGAGCAGCAGATGTTGGCGATTGGGCGCGCGCTGATGACCAATCCGCGTCTTCTCATTCTGGATGAGGCGACCGAGGGGCTCGCCCCGGTGATCCGGCAGGATATCTGGCGCACTCTGCGGCGGCTGCGTGAGGAAGGTTTGGCGCAGATCGTGATCGACAAGGAGGTCGATGCGCAGAAGGGCTTCGCCGATCAGCATTACGTGGTGGAGAAGGGTGAGATCGTGTGGTCCGGCGACGCGGCGGCTTTGGCGGCGGCGGCGGATGTGCATGAGAAGTATTTGGCGATTTGAATCTTTGTCGTCATTGCGAGGAGCGAAGCGACGCGGCAACCCAGGGGCATCAAAGCCGAGCATGTGGCCCCTGGGTTGCTTCGCGACGCTCGCAATGACAACGAAAAATTCTTACTTCTTCACCGACTTCGTCAGCGCCTGACCGACATAGCCGTCGACCTGCTTGACCATCGCGACATACACATCCATCGGCTTGCCATAGGCATCGGCCACTTCCGTGTCGGCGCCGGTCGCGTATTCGGCCAGCGTGAAGATATGGCCCTCAGCGGCGGGGAATTGCTCCAGCACGCGCGCTTTGTGCTTGGCGGTCATCGTCAGGATGATCGCCGCTTTCTTCACGTCCTGCGGACCGATTTGGGCTGCCACATGCGAGGTGACATCCAGGCCGCGCTGCTTGAGCAGCGTGACGACATTGGCTTCCGGGTGCACGTCGAACGGGTCCATGTCGACTGCGCGCGAGATCACGCGAATGGCGAGATGTTCCTTTGCAATCTTGTCATTCGCCAACGCCTCGGCGGTAACGCTGCGGCCCGTGTTGCCAGTGTCGACGAACAGGATCTTCATCGGCTCTTCGGCAGCGGCGGCGACCGACAGGCCTAGCGACACGACCAGACCGAGCGCAAATTTCTTCATCATCACGAATGTCTCCCCAGAGTTGGACGACGGAGGCATAGACGCGTTCGGGGGCATGTCGACCACGGATTGATGACAATTCAGAATGCAAGCGTCGCCGTCTCCTCCAGCGTCGCTCTCGGCGTGTGCTTGATATCGGGAGTCAGCCGCTTGCCCGGCGGCAGCAGCCCGGTGATCGAGGTGCCGGCCAGATAGCGCGACCTCTGCACCAGTCGCGATCCGGCCGGTACGCGCTCGGCATCATAGGCCGCAAGCGCCGCTTGGATGTCCGCGTTGCCCTTCAGCACACGCGCCAACGCAATTGCGTCCCCCGCCGCCTTGGTCACCCCAGCCCCGATATGCGGGCGGGCCTGGAATGCTGCGTCGCCAAGCAGCGCGACCCGGCCAAAGCCGATCCGGGTGCTTTCGAAATCATAGATCGGCTGCAGGAACGGCGCCTTGGTCGCCTCCACCCAGGCGGCGAATTGCGGTGCCAGCAGGCGTTGTGCGTCGGCGCGAAGCTTGACGATGTGGTCGGCGCGGACCAAAGGCGGCGGGATCGAGATGGTGTGGGTGTGGCCGCTGGCATCGGTGAGCAGGTCGGCGAGCCCGGCTTCGGAATCCACCGGCCGATACCAGACGAAATTGCCGCGCCGATGGCCGGGCCGCGTATCGGCCCCCTCGCCGGTGACCGGATAGACGATCATCTGCTCGCCCTCGGGCAGGCAGGCGGCGAAGAGTTGGAAGGTCTCTTCGTGCACCGATGCGGGCAGGTCGCTCTCCTCAACCATGCCGCGCCAGCAGACATAGCCGGCGTAGAGCGGCTGAATCTCGGGGGCCAGAATCTGCCGCACGGTGGAGCGGAATCCGTCCGCCCCCACCAGCAGGTCGGCGCGAATCTCGCTTCCATCGGCGAAAATCGCCGTCACGCCATCGTCATCCTGCGCGATGGACTGCAATTCGCGGCCGAGATGGTAATCCGCATCCCCAAACGGCTCGCGCACCAGAGTGAACAGCCGATCCCAGGACTGCATGATCTGGTAGAACTTCACCCGCTCCGTCACGCGCCCGGCGCGGTCGAAGCAGACACGGTCTTGCACCACCACGCCGTCTTCCATCGACGGGTCGATGCCCGCGGCAGACAGATCGTCCCACAGTTCGCGATGGGTGACGATCCCAGCACCGCGACCGGCGAGCGGGACTTGTGAGCGCTCGCAGACCGTGACCTTCCAGCCATCGCGCCGCAGCAACAGGGCGGCGGCCAGGCCGCCGATCGAGCCACCGATCACCAACGCGGAGCGCGAAGAGCCTGACGGTTGCATGAGCGTTCTCCCTGTTTTGATCAGATGATAGCGCTGCCCGCCCGTCGCGCAATCCACAGCCGCGTTGATCTTTCCTTAACCCATTCCTCCGACATTGCCTCCCACGACTTGGCAAAGGCGGGCGCGATGGATCTGTCCGGGCAGAATGCGGCGGCGGGATCGGGGTTGGGGCTGCTCGATCTGGCGCAGAAGCGACTGCAATGGCTGGGCGCGCGGCAGAGCGTGCTGGCGGAAAACGTCGCCAATGCGGACACGCCGGGTTGGGTGTCGCGCGATGTGAAATC
>CAITEF010000525.1 GCA_903891315.1 uncultured Rhodospirillales bacterium
GATTGGCGAGATTATCTGAACCAGCGTTCACCCCAGCCACGCGTAGGGCGGAAGTGCGAAGCACCTCCGCCGTCGTTGTGCGGCCCCCCCCCGAGCGGCGGAGGACAGCTTCGCCGCTTCCGCCCTACTCGCTAAACATGCGGATCAGGGCTATTTTGATCCGTTTCCGATTACCCGCCTCAGGCTACTCGGCGCGGCGCAGTAAAGTGGGAGGAGGCCAGCATGGTTTATATGCTCGACCCTGGTAATTCAAACGGCGGCTGCTTCTTGTTTGACGATGCAGATGAAATGATCAGGGGTTTTTCGCAACCTCGGGGCGCGAACCTGCCAATCCCGGCGTCTTATTTCCCACGATCAATGACAGTGGTGAAGGCCACGCACCCGATGCCGGACATCTTTCACAAGAGCCGGTGGTTAATTGTTTATTCCGAACGGGCGCGCGCTTTGTTGGATACATTGGCACCGGGACAGGTTGAATTCCTCCCTGTCGTTATCCAGGCAAAGACACCAAAACTCGCGGAACGGCTGAAACTGGATACCGCCTATTACTTCTCGAATGTTTTGGGTCGGGCGCAACGCGTTCAGTGGCTCGAAACGCCGGTTACTGCGTTGCCACCAACTGGTGACGGGATTGAACGCTTTTACGCCCAAAGTAACTACCGGAAATGGGCGATACGTCCAAGATTGCCAGAAGAACCGGTGATTTGGACCGAGAGCTGGTGGCGCGTCGACAACCGAGAATACCGCAAGAATGTCACGGTCTTCCTCGAGGACGAGCTTTGGCAAGCGCTGGACAGCAGGTTCCGTGGTCAGTTGCACCCGTGCCGCGTTGGCACTGAGTTAATCTGAAAGAGCAGCCTGAAGGCTGGAATCGTTCATTTAAAGTTTCGCAAGGATGACGGGCAATGCAAATCAGCCACAGCTTTCCTGTGTCCGTATGGAACGAGTTTTCCGACGAGCTAAAGCACCGTAGCCCGCATCATCGATGCGGGGCTTTCACCGCATTCACCCATCATCGCAATCGTCCCGCATCGGTGATGCGGGCTACGTAATCACGCGGTCTGGCATCGCCCGCCGATATCCCACCAAATCCCCCACGACCCCACGCAAGCTTGCCAAATGTCCCGTTGAGTGGTACACAGGATCACACCATGATCGTCAGCTTCCGCGACGCTTGGTTGCAGGATTTTTACCTCGACGATCTTCGCTCGCGTCACGTACCGCCCGATCTCGAAGTGCGTTTGTTTCGCAGGCTCAAGATGATCGATGCCGCCACCACCGATCAGGATTTGCGTGTGCCGCCCAGCAATCACTTCGAGCCGCTCAGGGGCAATCTTGCGGGGTGGTGTTCGGTGCGGGTGAACGTCCGATACCGGCTGGTGTTCCAGTGGAAGAGCGAAACCGGTGATGCGTCGCAGGTCTATCTCGACGATCACAGCTATCATTGAGGCAAGCCATGCACATCACCAAACGACAGCCCCCATCCATCGGCGAAATCCTCACCGAAGAGTTCATGCAGCCGTTGAAGCTCACCCAGGGCGCACTCGCCGAGGCGATGGGGGTGCCGCGCAAGCATGTCAACGAAATCTGCAATGGCCGCCGCGCCGTCACCGTGCCCACCGCCCTCATCCTCGCCCGCGTCTTCGGCAACTCGGCGGATTTCTGGCTCAACATCCAGCGCGGTGCCGATCTGTGGGAGGCGTTGAACTCGCCGCAGGAACGCGAGCGCATCGAACGCGCCCGCCCCCTCGTCAGGGGCTGATCTTCACAAACACCTCACCCACCGGCACCGGCGGGACCACCCCGAACGTCTCGCCCAACACATGGCCGAGTTCGTCGGCTGTCGCGATCTCGCGCTCCAGCACCACCTCGCCATCCCGCGCCTCAATCACAAAGCGGCGGTTGATCAGCTTGAAGCGTTTGTCGGCGGCCAGACGCTCCATGATCAGCACATGCACAAATGGCGCGGCTGGGCTGGTCGCGGTGTAATAATTCCCCAGTGCGTAATCCGCCTCAATCTGCGGCGTGAGGTCGAACGCATACATCATCCGATACCCGTCCGCCTGACGCGCAGCCAGCCAGTAATGACCGTCAGCTTCTGTCAGGCGGAACGTGCCCATCCCGGTGGCCTGCTCCACGCCCACATCGAAGCGCAACGGCGTATCCAGCACGCAGGCGCCGAAACCGACATCGACCAGATGTGGGCCTTCCGGCAGGTCAACCTTGAGCAGCATATGCTCGCGTGGGCCAAGCGGGGCGTCCGGCGGAGACATCCAGCGCACGCGGGCACCGAGACCAGTGACCTGAAAGCCAATCGCCTCCAACGCCGCCTTGAACAAAGTGTTCTGCTCGAAGCAATACCCGCCGCGGCGGCTGGCCACGAGTTTGTCCTGCACAGCGGCGAGATCGAGTGCCACCGGACGGCCGAACAGCGGGTCCATCCCCTCGAACGGGATCGTGTTGACATGGGCGGCGTGCAGATGCGCCAGCGTGTCGAGATTGGGGGCGAGCGGGCCAGTATGGCCGATCCGCGCGAGATATTCGGTCAGACGAAATTCGGCAGTCATGGTCCTCACCCCCAAGAGTTTGAGCGGAGATTGGGCATGGTCCGGCAAGACGACAAGAGGAATCAAACAGTGTTGTAGGGCGCACGGGGTATTCCAAGCCACCCGATCCTGCGCCATGATCTCAGGATAAGAACAGGAAACGCCGAAATGAAACATCTCCCCACGCTCGCCCTCGGCTTGGCCGCACTCGTTGCCGCGGCGTCGGTGGCAAAAGCCGACACGATCAACGTCGTCTCCTCCGGCGGGTTCTCTGAAGCCTATAAGGTGCTCGGCGCGCGCTTCGAGGCGGCGAGCGGCCACAAGCTCAATTCGATGTGGGGCCCCTCGATGGGCAAGACCATCGACGCAGTGCCGCAGCGCTTGGCGCGCGGTGAGGATATCGATGTGCTGATCATGGTCGGCTACGCGCTCGACAAGCTGATCGCCGATGGCAAGGTGCAGGCCGACAGCCGCACGACGCTCGCCGGTGCCGCCATCGGCATGGCGGTCAAACAGGGCGCGCCGGTGCCGGATATCTCCACCGTGGACAAGCTGCGCAGCGTGATGCTGAACGCCAAGTCGATTGCGTATTCGGACAGTGCGAGCGGCGTCTATATCGAGAGCGAGATGCTCAAGACGCTCGGCATCGAGGATCAGGTCAAGGGCAAGTCCAAGATGATCCCCGCAGAGCCGGTGGCGATGGGGGTCGCGCGCGGCGAGAGCGAGATCGGGTTTCAGACGATCAGTGAATTGAAGCCCATCCCAGGCGTCACCGTGGTCGGCCCGATTCCGGATGGGGTGCAGAAAATGACATGGTTTGCCGCCGGTATCGTCAAAGGCGCCAAGCATGAGGCGGCAGCGAGGGCGCTGTTGAAGGCACTCTCCGGGCCGGATGCGACACCTGTGATGATCGAGAAGGGCATGGTCCCGGGCGGGCCGAAGACGAA
>CAITEF010000526.1 GCA_903891315.1 uncultured Rhodospirillales bacterium
CCCGACCACCATAACCTACTGGTATCGTTGGTGGTCGGGCGGGGAGGCGGGGCGGGAGGTATGAGTCGCGCTTAGCGCGACCTGGTATAAGGGTGCGGCTTCACCACTCTCGGCGAAGACATCGCAATGCTTGCACGGGCTGCCAGTGATCTTGCTTCTCGGGCTCACGCCAGTCTCGTGGACAATGATGGCGCAGCGGCCGAAATGGAAAAGGACTTGAGATGAGGATCGCAATCGTTGGAGCAGGCGCCATCGGTGGATGGCTCGGCATATCGCTGGCAGACGCCGGTCATCACGTGAGTGTGCTTGCGCGTGGTGACACGCTCGCCGCCTTGCGCGAAGGGCCGTGGAAATTGCAACGCGGCGATGTTGTTACGGCGGCCCAAGTGATCGCCAGCGATATACCGTCTGATCTTGGTGTGCAGGATATCGTCATCATTGCCGTGAAAGGTCCGGCCCTGCCAGGACTTGCGCCGTCTCTGGCGCCACTGATCGGGCCGGACACGATTGTCGTGCCCGCGATGAATGGAGTCCCCTGGTGGTTTCTGCTTGCTGGGGGAGGAGAGCTTTCCCCGACCCGCCTTAGCACCATCGACCCTGACAACGCCATTGCTGCGGCTATTCCCTTTACCTCTGTCCTCGGCAGCGTCGTCCATGTTGCTGCGACGTCGCCAAAGGCGGGCCACGTCTGGTTAAAGGCGGGCAACAGGCTGATCCTAGGTCAACCGGATCACGGTTCAGCTCAGCTTGATCGGATCGCGCCAGTTCTGGAACAGGCAGGCATCGGTGTGGAACGGAGCGCTCATATTCAAAAGGACGTCTGGTACAAGCTGTGGGGGAATATGACGATGAACCCCATATCGGCGATAACCGGGGCAACGTGTGACCGCGTGCTCGACGACAACCTGGTGGCAGGCTTCGTCCTGCGAGTCATGGCTGAAGCACAGGAAATTGGCAGCAAGATTGGGTGCCGCATTGACGAACGAGGCGAAGACCGAAATGCGGTGACGCGCCAGTTGGGCGCCTTCAAGACCTCGATGTTGCAAGATGTCGAGGCGGGAAGGCCACTCGAACTTGATCAACTCGTTTCCGCCCCTCGCGAGATTGCAGAGCTTCTGGGCGTAGCCACCCCCAATCTGGATGCATTGCTCGGTCTCTCACGGCTTTTTGCGCAAAGCCGCGGCCTATATCCGAATGGCTGAAATCAATTGCCCACCCGGGCGTGGGCATAGGCCTGTGTACCCTTTGAAAGGATAACGTCATTCAGCTCGACTGCATCGGGGCTCAAATCCCCGGCCCGTGCCAGGTCTTCATACAGCGGGCCGAAATCAGTCTTCAGCGTCGCTTCGAGCAGCGCGTCAAAGCTGTCGATGACAAAATAGACCTGCTGAAAGTCATCGATGCGGTATAACGTGCGCATGATCCGCCGCAGATCGAACCCGATGCGGTTGGGCGACGGATCGTCCAGCGCAAAGATCGATTCGCTGTGCGACGAGGCGATCCCTGCGCCATAGAGCCGCAGGCCATCGCGGGTCTGAACCAGCCCGAATTCGACTGTATACCAATAGAGGCGTGCCAGATTGCGGATTGCGCCCAGACCATTGGCGCGTTGCCCGCCGATGCCATAGGCCTGCATGTAATCGGCAAAGACCGGGTTCGCCAGAAGCGGCACATGGCCGAACACGTCGTGGAACACATCGGGTTCCTGCAGATAGTCAAGCTGATCGGGCCGCCGGATGAAATTGCCCGAGACAAACCGGCGATTGGCCAGATGATCAAAAAACACGTCATCGGGCACCAGCCCCGGCACTGCCACCACCTGCCAGCCCGTGGCCTTCAGCAGCCGTTCTGACAACTCCTCGAAATCAGGGATGCCTGGTTTCGACAACCGCAGCATGTCCAGCCCATTAAGGAATTCCGGGGCAACCCGGCCGGGTAAAAGCTTTGCCTGTCGCGCGAACAGCGTGTCCCAGGTCGCGTGCTGTTCGGGGGTATAGGCTGTCCAGTTCTGCGGAATGGTCCAGTCGCTGGCAGCACCCGGCGGCAGTGTGTAGTCGGTGTTCATCGAATGCATTCCTCAAGTCGCTGGGTCATGGCGTGTCAACTTGCTGGTTCGCGTGCGCGCGTTGAAAGGCTGGCAGTGCCGCGCATCGGGCGTCGATGGCGACGAGGCGCGGAAAGGCGACAAGATCGACACCAAACCGACGCGCAGAATAAACCTGGGGGACCAGACAGCAATCGGCGATGGTCGGCGCGTCGCCAAATGCGAAAAGACCGCCATGCCTTGCGACCTGTTGCTCAAGCGCCGAAAATCCTGCCCCGATCCAGCGCGCAATCCAAACCTGAACTTGTGCATCATCGGCGACAAGATCGCGGCGCAAAGCCTGCAACACGCGCAGATTGTGCAAGGGGTGCATGTCGCACGCTATCGTCTGTGCAAACGCGCGAGCTTGTGCCCGCGCCAGTGGATCGGCGGGCAGCAGCGCGGGTTCGGGACAGACCTCTTCCAGCCATTCAAGAATGGCCAACGACTGGGTCAGGACCCCCGCACCGGTGTCCAGCGCCGGCACCAATGCTTGCGGGTTGACTGTGCGATAATCGGGCGATGTCTGTTCGCTCAGCCGCAGGTCATGGGGCACGCTGGCATAGTCCAGCCCCTTGTGCGCAAGCCCGATCCGCACCCGCCACGCCGCGCCCGATCGCCAATAGCCATGCAGCGTCAGGCTCACGCCGCTGGCACCACCCGGCCCGTGCACGGGCCAAAGCCGATGCTGCGATATCCGTCACGCCGGGCATGCGCGACCAGCGCCAGTTCATCACCGTCTTCGAGGAATGTCCGCATCTCGCCGTGTGGCAGCGAAATCGGATGCTTGCCCACTTCGGTCAACTCGATCAGGCTGCCTTCGCTGCCTTTGGCGGGACCGGACAGGGTGCCGGTGCCCAGCAGATCGCCGGCATGGAGATCACACCCGCCAGAGGCATGATGTGTAACGATTTGTGCGGGCGTCCAGTACATCGCCTCAACCGAATTGCCGTTGGCCAGGCGGAATGGTGCCAATCCATCATCGCGCATCGCCGCGGTTGACACAGTGATGCCCAGATCGATCGACAGCGCGCCATTGATCCGATCCTGCACGCTCGACAAATAGGGCAAAAGCGCAGGATCGCCGTCGGGCCGGTCCGGTTGAGCCACCCGGAACGGTGCGAGCGCCTCGGTCGTCACGACCCAGGGCGACACCGTGGTCAGGAAATTCTTGGCCAGAAACGGCCCGAGCGGTTGGTATTCCCAAGCCTGTATATCGCGCGCCGACCAGTCATTGAGCAGGCTGAGACCGCCAATGCGATCCCACGCCTGATCGATCGGAATCGCGGTGCCCAGATCGTTATCACCAGCAATCCACACCCCCAGTTCCAGCTCGCAATCGAGCCGGCGCGCCGGCGCATGAACGGGCATATCCGCATCGGCGGCCTTGATCTGCCCGCGCGGGGCGAACCACCGGCGTGCCCGACACCCGCACCGACGAAGCGCGGCCGTGATAGCCGATCGGCACATGTTTGTAATTGGGCAGCAGCGGATTATCTGGGCGGAACAGCCTGCCAATGGCGGTGGCGTGATGGATGCCGACATAGAAATCGGTGTAATCGCCAATCCGGAACGGCAGATGGAGCGTGCACCGCGCCAGCGGCTTCAGGTAAGGCATGACCCGGAACTGCATCCCCTCGCTTGTCAGCAAGGCGAACAGCGCATGGCGCAACGCCAGCCGGTCGGCGCCCCTCAAAGCGAACAGCGCATTGAGCGTCGGCTCCACCAGCGCCGCGCGCACCGATTGAGGCAGCTTTGGCGCAAGGTCAGCCAAATCGAGCACATGATCGCCAATGGCGGTGCCGATGCGCCGTTCGCCGCCATCGATCGAAAATACACCCAGCGGCAGATTCTGCACCGGGAAATCAGGATGATCATTTGCACCGGGAACCCAGCTTGACGCTCCGGCGTCGTGGCTATGGTCGATCACGCCTGCGGCTCCTTGTGCAGCCAGGCCGCATGGTCTGGCGCACGTTTGGTCTGGCTCCATTCCTCCAGCATGACCGGCGCCAGATCGCGCAACTCGGCATATTGCGCCGGCGTGCCAATGTTGCAGGCCAGTTCGAGCCGATGGCCGTTGGGATCGAAGAAATAGATGGAGCGGAATATGCCGTGATACGTCGGTCCCAGCACATCAATGCCTTGCGCTTCGATATGCGCCTTGGCTGCGTGCAGAGCCGCTTCGTCCGCCACTTCAAACGCCAAATGCTGCACCCAGGCCGGGGTGTTGGGATCGCGGCCCTGTTCGGGCTGGTTCGGCAGTTCAAAGAACGCCAGCACGTTGCCGCCCCCGGCATCGAGGAACACGTGCATGTAGGGGTCGAATTCGCCGGTGGAGGGCACATGATCCTCGGCAAAGGCTGTGGTGTACGCCATGCCCAGCACGCGGGCGTACCATTCCACCGTTTCCTTGGCATCGCGGCAGCGATAGGCGACATGATGGATGCGTTGCAGAACGGGCGCGCTCATTGGGCCAGCTCCGTTGCGTGCAGCACGCCGCGACGCAACTGGTCGCGCTCCATGCTTTCGAACAGCGCGGTGAAATTGCCCTCGCCAAAGCCTTCATCGCGCTTGCGCTGAATGAATTCGAAAAACACCGGGCCGATCTGCGTTTCGGAAAAGATCTGCAACAACAGCCGCGGATCGCCCGCCGTGGTCGATCCATCCAGCAGGATGCCGCGCGATTGCAGGTCTGCTACCGGCTCGCCATGGCCGGGCAGGCGTTCGTCGAGCATCTCATAATATGTCGCAGGCGGTGGGGCCATGAACGGGTTGCCAAGGCCTTTCAGATGGTCCCAGCCCGCGATCAGATCGTCGCTTGCAAAGGCGATATGCTGAATGCCTTCACCATTGTAGGCGCGCAGGAATTCGTCGATCTGGCCGCCGCCCTGCCCGCCTTCTTCGTTGAG
>CAITEF010000527.1 GCA_903891315.1 uncultured Rhodospirillales bacterium
AGGCCTACCTTGCGACGTTGTGGGTGGATTGAAGCGATGCGGTTCGACGCACGACGCTTTTGCGTTTTGTTTTTGGCGGCTTTCTGTGTGCTCATGATGGCACCGGTGGCGATGGCGGATATTCCGCAACCGTGGCAAATGTGGATGCAAATCCCAGCAAGCCCGGTGGCGGCGAAGATTGAGAGCCTGCACACGTTGGTGATGGTGATCATCACCGTCATCACGCTCTTCGTGGCAGGCCTGCTGGTTTTCGTGATGTTTCGCTTCCACGCGAAGGTCAACAAGGTCGCCAGCCGCACCAGCCACAACACCACGATCGAAGTGCTCTGGACCGTCATCCCGGTGCTGATCCTGGTGGTGATCGCCATCCCGAGCTTCCGCTTGGTCTATTTTGAAGACCGCACGCACGAGCCTGACCTGACCATCAAGGTCACCGGCCATCAGTGGTTCTGGGAATACGATTACGGCGATGCCGCCAAGGTCGATTTCAACAGCAAGATGCTCGCCGATGATGAACTCAAGCCGGGCCAGCTTCGTCTGCTCGATGTGGACAACCAGCTTGTTGTCCCGGTCGGCAAGAACGTCCGCATCCTGACCACCTCGGTGGACGTGATCCATTCTTTCTACATCCCGAGCCTGGGCGTGCAGCGCTACGCCATCCCGGGCCGGACCATCGAGACTTGGTTCAAGGTTGACGCGCCGGGCACCTATTACGGCGAATGCAACCAGATCTGCGGCACCAACCACTCCTTCATGCCGATCGCGATCAAGGCAGTGACAGAGTCTGAGTATCAGGCGTGGCTCGTGCAGGCGAAAACCAAGTTCGCCGACAACGCCCCCGCCAGCGCAGCCCCGGTGTCCGCACCGGTTCAGCTCGCCGCGATCACCCACTGATACCGTATTGCGCGCAGGAGAATTCGAATGACTGCAGCCATTCATGACCATGCCGATCACGGGCATGACCACGACCATCACGATCACCCCAAGCTGAGCTTCGTTCAGCGTTGGTTGATGAGCACCAACCACAAAGACATCGGCACGCTCTACCTGATCTTCTCCGTTTGCGGCGGCCTGCTCGGCGGCGCGCTGTCGATCTGGATGCGCTATCAGCTGATGTATCCAGGCTCCCACCACATGGTGGACGGCAACCAGTGGAACCAGGTCGTCACCGCGCACGGCCTGCTGATGATCTTCTACATGGTGATGCCCGGCATCATCGGTGGCTTCGGAAACTGGTTCATCCCGCTGATGATCGGTGCCCCCGACATGGCCTTCCCGCGCCTGAACAACATCTCGTTCTGGCTTCTGGTGCCGTCGCTGTTCCTGGTGATCCTGGCTTTCGTGACGGGCGATAGCGGCGCTCCGGGCTGGACGCTGTATCCGCCGCTGGCGAATGCGACCTACACGCCGGGTCCTTCATTGGATTACACGCTGTTCGCGCTCCATCTGGCCGGTATCTCCTCGCTGCTGGGTGCGATCAACTTCATCACCACGATCTTCAACATGCGCGCGCCGGGCATGACCCTGCACAAGATGCCGCTGTTCATCTGGGCGATGTTGGTGACGGCGTTCCTGCTGCTGTTGTCGATCCCGCTGCTCGCCGGTGCGATCACCATGCTGATCACCGACCGCAATTTCGGCACGTCGTTCTTCGACCCGGCCGGTGGCGGCGATCCGGTGCTGTTCCAGCATCTG
>CAITEF010000528.1 GCA_903891315.1 uncultured Rhodospirillales bacterium
GTGAGGGCGGCGATGATGGCTTGCAGGCTGTGCCCGGCATCGATGTCGGTGACGTGCCAGCCAAGGCTGCGCAGGGCCGTCACGACCTGACGACCGGAGGACAGGCTGACTTCGCGTTCGGCGGAGATGCCTCCGGAGAGGACGGCGACCTGCATCAACTGGGCCTCCCGACGCGCTTGATTTCCCAATGCAATTCCACTCCGGACGCATCCAACACGCGGCGGCGCACTTCCTCGCCGAGACCTTCCAAGTCCGCAGCGGTGGCGTCCCCCGTGTTGAGCAAAAAGTTGCAATGCTTCTCGGAGACCTGCGCGCCACCACGGGTGAGACCGCGACAGCCCGCGCTGTCGATCAGTTCCCAGGCTTTCATCTCGGGCGGATTGCGGAAGGTCGAGCCTCCGGTGCGGGCGCGCACCGGCTGCGTGGCCTCGCGGCTGTTGCGGATCTCAGCCATCCGGGCGGCAATTGTCTGCTTGTCACCCTGGCGGGCGGAGAAGCGGGCACGCACCACCACGCCATGCGGCGGCAATTTCGCGTGGCGGTAGGAAAAGCCGAGTTGGCCGACATGGAGCCGCACCAACTCGCCCGAGCGGGTGACGATCTCGGCCCAGTCGAGCGTGGAGGCGACATCGCCGCCATAGGCCCCGGCATTCATCGCAACCGCCCCGCCAATGGTGCCGGGAATGCCCGAGAGAAACTCCAGCCCCGCCAGACCGGCAGCGGCGCCATGTTCGGCGACGGTGGCGTCCAGGCAGGCGGCACCGCAGATCACGCCATCGGATTCGACGACAATCTCGTTGAAGCCACGGGCAAGGCGGATGGTCACGCCGTCAATGCCGCCATCGCGCACGATCAGATTGGAGGCCGCCCCGATCACCGTCACCGGGACTTCATGCGGAAGGGCTGCGAAGAACTGCGCCAAATCCTGGGCGTCGTCCGGCCGCACCAGCAGTTCGGCCTTGCCACCGACACGGAACCAGGTGGTGGGGCCGAGTTCGACGCCCTCCTGAACCCGGCCACGGATGTTCGGCAGCAATGCGATCACTTGCGCCCCCCATTGGCCTGCAAAGCGGCGAGTTGGGCGGGCAGGGCATTGGCCCATTGGGTGATGTTGCCCGCACCCAGGCAGACGACAAAATCGCCCGGCTTGGCGATGGCGTGGATCATTTCGGCCAGATGTTCCGGCCCTGGCAGCGGCACGACAGAGCGATGGCCGGCACTGCGCAGACCCTCGATCAGCGAATCGCGATTGACGCCGGGAATTGGGGCTTCACCGGCGGCGTAGACATCGGCGACCACCACAGTGCCCGCATCGTTGAGGCAGGTGCAGAATTCGCGGAACAGCGAGGCCAGACGCGAGTAGCGATGCGGCTGGATCACCGCGATCACGTCCCGCGCCCCGGCTTGGCGGGCGGCTTTCAGAACGGCGGCGATTTCGACCGGATGATGGCCGTAATCGTCGATCACCGTGATGCCACCCTGTTCGCCGGTCTTGGTGAAGCGGCGCTGCACGCCTTTGAAGTTCAGCAAAGCGGCCTTCAGCGTGTCCTCGTCGATTTCCATCTCCAGCCCGATGGTGATCGCGGCCAGCGCGTTGGAGACGTTGTGGGCGCCCTGCATCGGCAGGCGGAACGGGCCCATCGTGCGCTTGCGGTTGCGCACCCGGTCGGCGACTTCGATGGAGAAGGTGGTGCCGTTGCGGTCCATCGAGGTGGGCAGCGCGCGCACATCGGCCTGCGGCGAGAAGCCATAGGTGATGATGCGGCGATCCGGAATGCGCTGGATCATCTGCTGCACCGCCGGGTGGTCGATGCACAGCACGGCAAACCCGTAGAACGGGATGTTCTGGACGAACTGATCGAACCCCGCCGTCATCGCCTCGGCGGTTCCCCAATGGTCGAGATGCTCGGGGTCCATGTTGGTGACCAC
>CAITEF010000529.1 GCA_903891315.1 uncultured Rhodospirillales bacterium
AATCGGGTGGAAGGGTGCGGGTGGCTGGGTGATTGCCTCACAGGAACGGCAGGTGAATATCTCCCGCACCGTCTGCACCACTTTCCACTGCCGGGGGATCACCTCCAGCGTCTCGGTGATGTCCTCGCCGAGCTTGGCGAGCTTGCCGCCGCAGCATGGGCAGGCCGAGGGCGCTTCGATCACCACACGCTCACGCGGCAGATGCGCGGGCAATGGCGCGCGCACCGGCTTGCGGCGAGGGGAGCCTGACACGTCAGCGCCGCGGGCCGTCGCAGCAACAGTGGCATCCTCGCTGGCCGCGGCTTCGAGTTCTTCGAGCTCCAACTCCATCTGATCGATCAGCTTGTGGCTGCGTTCCGAGGAGGCGCCGAAGCGATCATGCTTGAGCTTGGCGATCAACAGCTTCAGATGCGCCACCATCGCCTCGGCCCCGGAGGCACGCGCCTCGGCGGCCAGCAATGCCGCGCGAAGGGCGTCGATCTCGGCAGGCGTGGCGGTGGCAGGTTCGATGGTCGACATGGGGTGAGTGAATCACAGCCGCGCCGATTTGTGTACCGGGAAGTGGCACCCAGCCCACCAATTTATCCGGCCAGTTCAGGCCGCCAGGTGCGCAGCGGGTTGCGCCAGTCGATGCCCTCCAGCATGTAGCCCAGCTGCGCCGCCGAGATCGGCACCGCGCCATCAGCGGGCGACGGCCAGACAAACCGCCCCTTCTCCAGCCGCTTGGCATAGAGCGACATGCCGAGACCGTCGTGCCAGAGGATTTTCACCAGATCGCCGCGCTTGCCGCGGAAAACATACAAATCGCCAATATGTGGGTCGCGCCCGAGCGCCTGCTGCACCTGCAACGCCAATCCGTTCATGCCGCGTCGCATGTCGGTGCTCCCGGTGGCCAGCCAAACCCGCACGCCAGACGGGATCGGGATCATGCGCGCAGCACGCCGAGCACGCCCTGGAGTGCGCGGGCTTCAACCGCGCCCGTGACCCGCACGATGACGCCATCCGGCAGCACGATCTCGATCATGCCGTCTGAGGCGTTGGCACGTTTGTCTTGAGAAGGTGTCTCAGGGCAATCCAACGCCGATGCCGAGCTCGGCTCCGGCAGCACGCGCAGGGGGAGGAATTGCGGCTCGACTGCCGCGGTCAACGCGCCGCGACGAACCTGCTGCCGCCAGTTCCACAGCAGCCCACGGCTGATGTCGTATCGGCGGGCCACATCAAGAAAGCTGACACCAGGCTGCTCCACCTCGGCGACAATCCGCAGCTTCTCCTCAACTCGCCACCGACGACGACGCTCAACCCCACTGATGATCTCCAACGTCTCCGTCCTTTGCGACACACTTAAATGCGTCGCTAGAATCAAAGGCCAGGTTCACACCAGCAAGGCGGTCTTCGCCGGACGGATACATCTAAAACCTGTATTGGCGTTGCCCGCTCAAGGGCGAGAGCAGTCATCGCGTCCTCACTCAAGCGCGGTGATGCGATTGGGTGCCCGAGGTCATCGAAGGTAACGAGACCTGAGTCAAAAGCAGCATCCCACAGCGACGAAAGTAACAAGCCGTTGTGGACGTTCAATCTCTCCTGATCGCTCTCGCACTTCGCCCATGGGATAATGTGCGAAGCCCGGAGAAGTTCGGCCTCCTTAATTCCAGTGAGTGGGCAGGTCCCATTCCAGTAGCTCATCAAAGCTGAACGGAAATGATTTTGCCCGATACGAACTTTTTGCGCCCTCTCGACCTCAGTGTCGCCAAGATGTGCCGTCTCACGAATGAACACCTCATAAGGCAACGTCGGCAAACTTACCGAGAGCCGGTAAACAGCGCTTACTCCATTGAACAGTGCGTCACGGCTATGGAAGGCGAACGCCGCTGCATGGCCTTTGGCGCAAGGGCTGGCTCCCTCTG
>CAITEF010000530.1 GCA_903891315.1 uncultured Rhodospirillales bacterium
CGCGGTGGATTGCTGCGCTTCGCTTGCAATGACGGATGATAAAATCACTGCGTTTTGCCCTCACGGCAGTCGCAGCAAATTGGCCTCAGCCAACACCACCGCGCCGCCGCCGATGGAGATGCGGGTGATGTTGTCGCCGTCGCGGACGATCTCCGCGTCGATCCGGCTGGGGCGGCCCATTTCGACACCTTGGTCGATGAACAGCTTCGTCGCCTTGGTCTGTAGGCTGCCCGCGAGTGCCGCCGCTGCCGAACCGGTGGCGGGGTCTTCGGCCACGCCGAGCTTGGGGGCGAACATGCGGGAATGGATGTCCAGGCTGTGACCCGCATCCTCGGTGACGGCGAAGACATAGACCGCGCGGCTTGCCCACAACGCCTCGGTGAAGCCTTGCCAGCGTTCGGCGATCAGCATCGCCGAGGCGACATCCTCGCGGCTTTGCACCTGCACCATCATGAACGGCGTGCCGTAGCTGGCCTGCCACGGCGTGCCGACCAGCCGGTCGCGGCGCAAGCCAAGCGCGTCGGCGAACACCACCGGCATAATACTGTGCTCGCGCGTCTCGGCGGGGCCGTCCAGATAGAAGGTCGCACTGTCAGAGCGCAGCGCCACGCGCACTGGGCCAACTCCCTCTTCGAGCACGATTTCGCTGCGTCCCTCAGTACGGCCGAGATGCTGGAGCACGAGAGCGGTGCCGACCGTGGGGTGCCCAGCGAAGGGCAATTCGGCAAACGGGGTGAAAATGCGGGTGCGGAAATGGCCGGGTGCGGAGCCGAGAGTGACGAACGTCGTCTCGGACAGGTTCATCTCCCGCGCTATCGTCTGCATCTGAGCGGTGTCCAGCCCGTCCGCCTCTGGATAGACCGCCAGTGGGTTGCCGCCGAAAGCCTTGTCGGTGAACACGTCGGCAATCAGGTAACGCATGGCTGTCTCCATTTGCTCGGGGCGACCGGTCTATTTTAAAGACGCTTGATGACGCCCTCCGACACGCTACGCGACGCCGACGCGCTGGTCAGCGCAGGCTTGATCATGCCTGACCTTCGCGACGCAATCGCCGAGGTTGAAGCGCGCTATGCGGTGGCGATCTCGCCCGCGATGGTGGCGTTGATCGATGATCCGAACGGCCCGATTGGGCGGCAGTTCATTCCCGATCCGGCGGAGTTGATCACAGCACCATTCGAGAGCGCTGATCCGATCGCTGATAACGCTTTGTCACCCGTGAAAGGCATCGTGCATCGCTATGCCGACCGCGCTTTGCTCAAGCCGCTGCTGGTGTGCCCGATTTATTGCCGGTTCTGTTTCCGCCGCGAGCATGTCGGCCCCGATGGCGGGTTGCTGAGTGAGGCCGAACTGGCGGCGGCGTTCGAATGGCTGCGGTCGCATCAGGCAATTCGTGAGGTGATCCTGACCGGTGGTGATCCGCTGATGCTCTCTGCGCGTCGGCTGGGCGCGATTGTGGAGCGGCTCTCCGCCATCGATCATATCGAGACGATCCGCATCCACACGCGGGTGCCGGTGGCAGCACCCGAGTTGATCACCGAGGATCTTGTGGCGGCGTTGCGGACCGACCGCTCAATGTGGGTGGTGCTGCACAGCAATTGCGAGGCGGAATTCACCGATGCGGCGCGGGCGGCGCTGCGGCGCATTCAGGCCGAGGCGGTTCCGGTGTTGGGTCAATCGGTGTTGCTGCGCGGGGTGAATGACAGCGAGGCCGCACTTGAAGCTCTGTTCCGCGCGATGATCCGCGCACGGGTGAAGCCTTACTATCTGCACCAGCTCGACTCCGCCCCTGGCACGTCACGTTTTCATGTGCCGATTGCCGAGGGCCAGGCGCTGCTGCGCGGCCTGCGCGGGCGCGTCACCGGGCTGGCGTGGCCGACCTATGTGCTCGATATTCCGGGCGGTGTCGGCAAGGTGCCGCTCAACCCCGGCTATCTCGATCCGGACGATCATGTACGCGACCCAGACGGGCGCAGGCATCAACTTGCCGTGCCGGTTCGGTCGGTTTAGAGAGCGCGTCCGTTGTTCTTTGATTCCGTGCGCATTGTGCGCCCCAGCCCGAGAGATTTCCCATGAAGCAGCAGGCAAACCTGATCCGTGCCGGCCAGGTTCTTGATCATGATGGTCAGCGTTGGACGGTCTTGAAGCAGCAGATCATCACCCCGGGCAAGGGCGGCGCCTTCATCCAGGTGGAGATGCGCAATCTCAAGACCGGCAACAAAACCAATGAGCGCTGGCGCACCGCTGACACTGTCGAGCGTCTGGAGACCTCGCAGAAGGTGATGACCTTCTCCTACAATGACGGCGAGAATCTGGTGTTCATGGACCCGGAGAGCTTCGAGCAGGTCTATCTGCCGGCGGAACTGTTGGGCGAGGCCGTGGCGTTCCTGCAGGACAACATGGAAGTCGAAGTCGATTACGTCGAGAGCGACCCGGTCGGCGTGCATCTGCCACCGCATGTGGTGCTGCAGATTGTCGAGGCCGATCCGGTGACGAAAGGGCAGACGGTGTCGTCGTCCTACAAGCCGGC
>CAITEF010000531.1 GCA_903891315.1 uncultured Rhodospirillales bacterium
AGCGGTGGATTGCTGCGCTCCGCTTGCAATGACGATAAAAATCAAAACCCAAGCAACTCCTTCACCTCTCGCTTGACCACCTTCCCATACCCGCTCTTCGGCAAACTCTCCCAAACCACCACGCGCGACGGGAACTTATACCGCGCGATCTTGCCATCCAGATGCGCCTTCACCGCCGCGTCATCGACACTCTGCCCGGCTTCCAGCACCAGCACGGCCACGCCCACCTCACCCCATTGCGGATCGGGAATCCCAAGCACGCAGGCCTCCGCAATCGCCGGATGGGTCAGCAGCGCCTCTTCGATCTCGCGCGGATAGACGTTGGAGCCGCCGGAGATATACATGTCCGACGCGCGGCCGGTGATGTAGAGAAACCCTCGCTCGTCCAGATGCCCAAGATCGCCCGTGTGGAACCATCCGTCGGCGAACGCCTTCGCGGTGGCGTCGGGGTTGTTGTAATACCCCGCAAACACCGCCTGCCCCCGCACGCAAATATCCCCCGTCTCGTAGGGCGCGAGGATCGTGCCATTGGGGTTAATGATCGCAATCTCCATCCCGGTCCGCGGATAGCCGCAGGAGCCGATGGGAAACGCCGGATCATCCTCCACGCTGTGCAATTCCGGCGGCAGCACGGTGATGTTGCCGGTGACTTCTCCCAAGCCGAAATACTGCACGAGCACTTTGCCCAGCTTTTGCAGCGCGTGGATCTGATCCGCGCGATACATCGGCGCACCTGCATAGATCACATGCCGCAGCGATGAATGATCATGCCGGTCCACCGCCTGATGCCGACACAGCAGATTCACGATGGTCGGCACGGTGAACATATTGGAGACGCGATAGCGCGCCACCAGCGCCCAGATCTCGTCGGCATCGAACCGCTCCGACGGCGGCAACACCGACACCACGCCGCGTGCCACCTGCGACAGCAGATGCACGCCCGCGCCATGCGACAGGGGAGCGACAACAATCGAAGCGTCCCGCTCGGTCATCCCCGGCATCAGATCGGCGAGGTGATTGTTCACCACAAACGCCATCTGCCCATGCGTCAACACGCTCGCCTTGGGCCGACCTGTGGTGCCGGAGGTGAAAAAGAACCAGCAGCCATCATCACGATCCGCCTCGGCGGGCCGCGTCATCTGATGCGGATGGCAGGCGAGATCGTCCCACTCCTCCATCCAGATCTGCGCCCGACAGGAAGGGTTGCGCGCCGCCTCGGCATGTCCTGCGAATTCGCGTCCGAAGATGTGCAAGCACGCCCCTGAGAACTCAGCGAGGAAGGCGACCTCTGGGGGTGTCAGGCGGAAATTCGTGGGCACGAACACCGCGCCAACCATCCAGCAGGCGAACATCACCTCGATGTAGTCGGCGGAGTTGCGCGCATGCACGAGCACCCGGTCCCCCCGCACAATCCCCATCTCCCCCAACTTCGCCGCCGCCGCGCGGGTGCGCCCAGCGAGCGCGCCCCAGGAGCGGGTGAGATCACCGTGGATGACGCACGGCATGTCGGGCAGGCGGCGCGCGGTGTTGAGGAGGAGGCATGAGAGGTTGGCGGTGGGTATCATCGGATCTTTTTTTCTGAGCGTTCTATTTTGCGCCATTGGGCGACGGTGATGCAGCTTATATCGAAAATTGATTCCGATCGCTTGGCAATATGTTGGGGTTCATCGATCTGCTCTGCCCGTGCTATCCCCCCCAAATGGCCGTGGGGTCGAACGTATTTTGGCTTGGAGGTCCTCGCGTGGCATCTGGTCGTATCCTGATTCAGGACGTTCTGCGCCCGGCCTATTGGAGCACGCGACGCAGCGTCCTGCGGTTTGTGCGGACATTGCCATACTATCCGACACCCGCCCGTGCTTTCGCCAAACTACCCTACTCCACATTGTCGAGCGTGCTGGCGGAGGGGCCGTTGATCGTGTTGGCACCACATCCGGACGACGAAAGTCTGGGCTGCGGCGGTTTGATTGCAGCCTGTTGCGCAGAGGGCCGCGTCGTTCATGTCGTCGTGCTGACGGATGGCTCGGCATCACATCGCGCAACCCCTGAATGCCCCCCGCAGCGTCTGGCCGAATTGCGCGCCAAGGAAGCAATCGGCGCCACATCTGCGCTCGGAGTTCCGCCGACCCATGTGCATTTCCTTGGTGCATCGGACGGTGTCGCCCCGCATGCCGGACCGGACTTTGCGCGGCTCGCACAGCGACTGGTCGAATTGGTGCAGAGCACGGGGGCCGGCACGTTGATGACCTCATGGCGGCATGATCCGCATTGTGATCACGTCGCAGCCGCGCTGCTGGCGGAAGAAGTCGCGCGGCTGGCATCGGTGCGGTTGCTGGCCTATCCGGTCTGGGGCTGGTTTCGGGGCGATCTGCCAAAGCCAGTGCATGGTTGGCGTATCGATATCACGATGCACAGGCCAGCCAAACAAAAAGCTATCGCGGCGCATGCCTCGCAAATAACTGGAATGATAAACGGGGCATCTCGGGGCGCGTCACTCACTCCAAATTTCCTCGCGGCATTTGCACGCGACTATGAGGTTATTCTGAATACGTGAGCGACTGGATCAATTCTGGCGTATTGTTTGTCTTTTCGCGGCCAAGCAGGCGTTCAATGTGGCCGAGTAAGTTTGACACAGTCTGCTCGGGCGCGAATTCCGGTCGCTGTGCATGGCGCATCGCTGCGTCTGACAGGCGTTGATAGAGCGCATTGTCCTCCCATAGCCGCGACAATGCGTCACTCCATTGCGCGATTCCCTGTTCAATGGACAATAAGATGGCCCCAGGCCCGGCACTTTCGGGCAGCCCCCCCTGGTTGCTGCACAGCGCCGGTATGCCGCTCACCTGCGCTTCGGCAACCGTTCGACCGTAACCCTCCTCACACAGGGATGGTGCCAGCAACACTTTGGCGCGCGCGTAGAACTGCCTCATGTTTTGCTGCGGCCCCTCAATGATCACATTTCCCAATGCTTTGGCGCGACGGACATTCTCATCATGCCGCAACGGACGTACAAACGTTCCTTCAACGAACCGGAAACGTATCTTGGGATGGGCCTTGGCAAGCGCCCAAGCAATATCAGCGCCTTTCTCATCCAATAGACTGACGAACAATACCTCCTGGCGAGTGGAAAATGTCTGGTAATCATCAACCTCAATCAGTGGCAGCACCACGGCTGCATCAAGTCCCCGTTCGGCACGCAACCGCGCCGCAACGAATTGGCTGCAGGCGACGACTGACAGCAAGGGGTGCATCCGCAACGGCGGCGTCGGCGAGCGCCAATAGACATCATGATAGTAGACGATCACTGGGATACCGCGATCAACGAACAGGTCGGCTAGATTTGGGCGGACGCTATGCTGAAGAACGACGATATCTGGCTGAAAAGACCTGATAACGAGATCGACTTCCTGGGCAATGTTCCAAACGCGGTACGTGCGATGCCCAGCAAATCGGTCGGCATAACGCCTGTTCGCCGCGCCAAACTTCCGGGCAATTCGATGTACAACGCTGGACCAGCCAGACCGTGTCAACTTCGACAGGACAGCCGTTGTGACCCCCATCGTCTCCAGCCGGCGACACAGCGCCTGCGTGTTGCGCTCTGTGCCGCCAATGCGTTCAGGCAAATAGAGGTATTCAGTAACGAACAGAACTCGCATCATTCAATTCCCTAGAGCAACGCCCGTCCGGCCGATCGATTCCGATCGGTCAGACCGTGCTCTAGCGTGGCACCGCTCCCACGCACAATTTCCAGCTCCGCCAACTTCACCGCTGCCGCTCGGGTGCGTTCGGCGAGTTCGCCCAAGGAACGGGTGAGATCATCGCGGATGACGCCCAGCACGTCGGGCAGGCGGCGGGCGGTGTTGAGCAGGAGGCAGGAGAGGTTCGCGGTGAGAATCATCTGGTCATCTTCTTGTCTGTGCCGAGGGCGAGTTGCCCAAAGTGTCGTCACGCTTTCGATAGCAGGTTAGGCAAGACCGGCAGAGAGCGGAAGGGCTTCAGATGTCGCCACCGGACGGCAGCGACCACCGACTCTGCCGCGCCGCATGCGCGTCGGCTTGGTCCAACAGCGGCAGAAAATCGACCGCAATCCGCCCGGTGAGGATGCCGGGCAAGTCCCGCAGCTTCTGTCGGCACGCGGTCAGACTCGCCTGTGCCACCGACCAGTTCTCGCATTCAAGGGCGGCGAAGCCGGTGTAGAGCAGGCGCTGCAGCGAATCCCGCTTGCCGATCTCCCACACGCCGACACTGGCGGTGGCGTCCTCATCCTCGATCAGCGTGCGCAACACCTCGGATGGATCGTCAAATCGGGAGAACATTGGCAGCAGACGCTTACGCACCGTCGCCAGGCAGTCGGCGGCCAATTCATCGTCAGTCGCATCCGCCTCGGCCACACACCAGCTGAGCGGCCGATGCACCCGCGCTGCCCCGGTCAGTGGTCCCAGCACAGAGAGCCGGAATTGCCCGCAACCCTTGTCCAGCCGACCCACATCTCGCGGCTGATAGCCGATACGGGGCAAGAACGGGAACAGGCACGAAGCATCGAGCATGAACGTACCCGGTGCTGCGCGTCGGCTGTGGCTGCTGGCGGCGGTGATCACATCGAAGGCCAGCAGGTCGAATTTCACATTGGAACGCCGCCAGATCGTGCCGCCTCGCTTGCCGACGAAGCCGTCCTGCTCCATCGCGCGCCAGACGGCTTTGACGACCGATTTTGCTCTCGCCTTGGCCTGCACCGATCCACTCATTTGCGTCGGCCTGCACTGGTTCAGCGTTGGGAAGGCTCAGCGACGAAGCAATGATGGTGTCGCAGGTTAAGCCAACCGCTCCAACACGCTCACATAATTGGCCACCGCCGCCCCACCCATGTTGAACACGCCGCCAATATCGGCGCGGCCCAACTGCAGATCGCCAGCCAACCCTGAGAGCTGCATCGCCGCCATCACATGCATCGAAACCCCGGTCGCGCCAATCGGATGGCCCTTGGATTTCAGCCCGCCCGAGCGGTTGATCGGCAGCTTGCCGTCCTTGCGGGTCCAGCCCTCCAGAATGGCGCGGCGGCCCTCGCCGGGGGCGGTGAGGCCCATCGCCTCATATTCCATCAACTCGGCGATGGTGAAACAGTCATGCGTCTCAACAAACGAGAGATCTTCCAGCGCCAGATCAGACGCCGCCAGTGCCTTCTTCCACGCCAGCCCCGCGCCTTCGAACGCCGTGATGTCGCGCTTGGAGATCGGCAGGTAATCATTCACCTGCACAGCAGCGCGGAAGCGGATCGCCTTGCCGAGCGCGCGGGCGGTTTCCTCATCGGCGAGCACCAGAGCCGCCGCCCCGTCAGAGACCAGCGAGCAATCGGTGCGCTTCAGCGGGCCAGCCACATAGGGGTTCTTTTCGCTCGCGGTGCGGCAGAAATCATAGCCGAAATCGCGGCGCATCTGGGCGTAGGGATTGTCGACGCCGTTCGCATGGTTCTTCGCCGCAATCGCCGCCAGCGCGTCCGATTGGTCGCCATATTTCTGGAAATAGGTCTCGGCGATCTTGCCGAACACGCCCGCGAAGCCCGCCGGAATATCGCCCTCTTCGGCGCGATAGGACGCGTTGAGAAGAATATCGCCCACCACCGGCGTCGGCTGCGACGTCATCTTCTCGGCGCCCACCACCAGCGCAATCCGGCCACGCCCGGCGGCGATCCAGTCACGCGCGCCATGGATGGCCGCAGTCCCGGTGGCGCAAGCATTCTCATAGCGGGTGGCGGGCTTGTAGCGCAGTTCGGGCACAGACTGCATCACCAGCGAGGACGGAAAATCCTGCTTGGAAAATCCGTTGTTGAACACGCCGACGAACACGCCGTCGATCTCGGCAGGGGCCACGCCCGCATCCTCGATGGCGGCGCGGGCGACGCGGCCGAACAGGGCTTCGATATCAGCGTCCTCGGATTTGCCGAACTGCGTGTGCGCCCAGCCGACGATGCAAGCCTCGGTCATTGTCGTTTCCCCAATGCGTTTCGGGGCGAGAGAGTGCGGCGAGTGTGCGCTGCAATCAAGTCCCGTCGGGCTGGTCCACGACGCGCCCTACAGCTTCGCCTTGAAGAACCCGATCACGCCTTTCTGAAATTCGAGCAGAAACGCCGCGCGATCAAATCCGGCGGGGTCGAAGCAGATCTCTGGGGCCAGCGTTTTCATCCAGGCGCTGCACACCGCCAGATAGGCGAAATGCCCGCCATTCTTCACCAGATGATAATCCGGCGGCTTTGGGAAATGGCCAAGCGGGCCATTGGCATCCGTCACCACCTCATCCTTCTCACCGACCCAAAGCTGCACAGGAATGGTGATCCCCTTCAGCCCATCCGGCAAAAATCCATGCGTCAGCGCCGGGGCGGCAACCGCAACCGCCTTGATCCGCGAATCGCGCCCGGTGATCGTGGGCGTCGGTCCGTCCGGGCGCATGCCAGCCTCACGCGCCTTGGTGCAGCCCCAATCATCTTGATGCTCCCGGCAGAACGCGGTCGCCAATCGCCACTCCAGCACACCGCCAGCCACCAGCAACCCCGTGGCTCCGCCTGCCGAGTGTCCGAGCAAGCCGACGCGCGCAGGGTCGATCACCGCATGGCCCGCCCAATCCTTGAGCATGTAATCCAACACCGCCGAGACCTGCTTGGGCCGGTTGATGAAATTCTGCGCGGAAAACGCGGTGCTGCTCTCTTGGTAATTGTCGCCGGGATGTTGAAGGGCAACCACGACGAACCCGGCATCGGCCAAGGCGGTTGCGGTGTCGAAATGCGTGAGGTTCGCCCCGCCGGTTCCGTGCGAGATCACGATCAACGGCAGAAGCGTGCCTGCAATCGGGGCATCGATGGCCACATGCGGGGTGAACGGGCCAATGGCGAAATCATACGGCTCTGTCTTGCTGGGATACCAAATCTCCAGCGCAATTTGCCCGCCCGCCGGATTGGGCACGCTGATGGTCTGCATCCCAGCGGCTTGGGCCAGCGTAGAGGCGCAGATCAGGACAATGATGACGAGAATTGCGAGACGATGGCGCATGACGACGCACTCACTCTGTGATGCAGAGGACTATGCGCGCGTCTTGTTCCACAATCAATCCCAATCGATCATCGCAGGGCGTTGTGCGCTCCGTTGCCCCACCTCTCGTCATTGCGAGGAGCCGCAGGCGACGTGGCAATGACGTCAAAAAATAAAGAAAGCGCTTCCCCACGGAGTTAAGTCTGCCGGATCAGATCCGCCGCCTTCTCCCCAATCATAATGCACGCCGCGTTGGTGTTGCCGGAGACCAGCGTGGGCATGATCGAAGCATCTGCCACCCGCAGCCCCGCCACCCCGCGCACCCGCAATTCATCATCGACCACGGCCATCTTGTCGCTGCCCATCTTCACCGTGCCACACGGATGATAGATCGTGCCGCCATAGGCCCGGGCATAGTCGAGCAACTCGTCATCGCTCGCCACGCGATCCCCGGGCAGATATTCACTGGCGATGTAGCGCCGCAAAGCCGGGCGATCCGACATTGCACGGCACATTTTCAGCCCGTCGATCATCGTCTGACGATCCAGCTCGGTTGCCAGATAATTCGGCAAAATCGCGGCATGCGTGGCCGGGTCGCGCGATTTGAGACGGATTTCCCCCCGGCTCTCCGGCCGCAACTGGCAGACATTCTGGGTAAAGCCCGGAAATTTGTGCAGCCCTTCGGCGGGGCGGTCGGCGCTGAAGACGATGAAGTGGAACTGGATGTCTGGCAGTTCCAACTCCGGCCGCGAGCGCGCGAAGATCCCAACCTGCCCCGCCGAGATCGACAACGGCCCCTTCCGGGTGAGGAGATACTGCGCCCCCACCAGCCCCATCTTCACCCAACTCGTCATGATGTCGTTGACCGTGAAGGGTTTGGTGCAGCGATAGGCCATCCGGGTCTGATAATGATCCTGCAAATTCTGCCCGACGCCCGGCGAGTCCAACAGGGTCTGGATGCCCATCTCGGCCAGATGCGCCGCAGGCCCAATGCCGGACAACATCAGCAGATGCGGCGAATTGATCGCCCCGCCGCACAGCACCACTTCGCGCGTCGCTTTCGCCGTGATCGTCTGCGCGTTCTGACGGAACACAATCCCTGTCGCCTTGCGCCCCTCGAAAATCACCCGCTCGGCCAGCGCATTGATCTCAACTCGCAGATTGCCCCGCTTCATCGCGGGCTTCAGGAAGGCCCGCGCCGCCGACATCCGGCGTCCGTTCTTCGAGGTGGTCTGGTAATAGCCCACCCCTTCCTGCGTCGGCCCGTTGAAGTCGTCCGTGCGTGGAATGCCGATCTCGTTGGCCGCTTGGATATAGGCCTCACAGAGCGGATGCCGGTCGGTGATGTCCGAGACGGTCAGCGGCCCCTCAGTGCCATGCAGCCCGCCCGCATTGGCCCCGATCCGCCCCTCGGAGCGCTTGAAATACGGGGCCACATCCTCCCACGACCAGCCGCGATTGCCGAGCTGACGCCAATGGTCGAAATCCTGATGCTGGCCGCGCACATAGAGCAGCCCGTTGATCGACGATGACCCGCCGAGCACTTTCCCGCGCGGCCACAGCATCGCGCGGTCCTTCGTCCCCGCCTCAGGCTCGGTGTGGTAGCACCAGTTCACCTTCGGATCGGCGATGGTTTTGCCGTAGCCGAGCGGGATATGAATCCACGGATTCGTATCTTTGCCGCCCGCTTCAAGCAGCAAAACCTTGGTGTTCGGGTCTTCCGACAACCGCGCCGCCACCACGCAGCCCGCCGAGCCCGCGCCCACGACGATGTAATCGGCTTCGATGGTCTGCATGGAGTCCTCGGCATTCTGATCATTGCCCGGCAGCGCCGAGGCGTGCAGCATGGCCCGCAAATCAGGGAGGGATCAACCAGTGCCGCGCATTGCCATCATCGTCGAGTTCACGCCGAAACCCGGCTGCTATGACCAGTTCCACGCCCATATCAGCGCGCACGCCAAGGCGACGGTGGCGGAGGAGCCCGGCTGCCTGTCATTCGACGTGATGCACAAGCTTAACGAAGACGGCTTGCCGAACGGCCAGCAGATCATGCTGGTCGAAATCTACAAAGACATGGACGCCGTCCGCGCCCATCGCGCCAATCCGCGTATGCCGATTGTGGGCGCTGGGTCCGCGCCGTTGTTGGATGGGCGGGTGTTGTCGCTGTGTGAGATGGCGGATTAGCACACACCGTCATCGTGAGGCGCGAAGCGCCGTCGCGATCCAGGTGGCGTGGTTTCGTCTCTACGACACCTGGACCCTGACGCTTCGCTCAGGGTGACGTGTTGGTGTGTCTCACTTTCCAGTAAACACCGGCCGCCGCTTCTCCGCGAACGCGCGGCGGCCCTCTTTGTAATCCTCGGTGTCGAAACACCCCGCCACCGCCTGGCTGATCATCTCCTTGTCCGGCGTCAGGCTCATCACCTCGGCGATGCATTTCTTGCCGATCTTGAGCGAGTTCGGCGCATTGTCCGCCATCGTGCGGGCAATCTCGACCACCACATCCGACAGATCCTCGTCCTCGACCACCTGATTGACCAGCCCGATCCGTGCGGCCTCGTGCGCATCGATGCGGTTGCCGGTGTAGAGCATCATCGCCGCATGCGCAGGGCCGACGAGGCTGACCAGCTTGCGCGTCATGTCATAGCCATAGGCGATGCCGAGCTTGGCCGCCGGGATGCCGAATTCGCTGTCCACGGCGGCGATTCGGATATCGGCCTGCATCGCGATGCCCAGACCACCCCCGAGGCAAAAGCCGCGAATGCGCGCGATCACCGGCTTGGGGAAAGTCGCGAGCTTGGCGCGCCCCGCCGAGGTCAGCCGGTCATATTCCAACTGGGCGTTGCCCGAAGCGCGCTGCTGGTCGAACTGGCTGATATCGGCCCCTGACACGAACGCCTTCGGACCCGCACCGGTCAGCACCACCACCCGCACATTGTCATCGGCCTCGAAGGCGTCGAGAATCTGCGTCAGCCCGTCCCACATCGCCACCGACATGGCGTTGCGCTTCTCCGGCTGGTTGAAGGTGATCAGGCCGACGCCCTGATCCACATCGGCCAGCATCTTGCCCTCGGCATAATGCATGGACATCTCGCGTCTCCCTTTTGGTGGTTTCGTCACGACAGAATGAATTTATCAACCGATTGCAAGGCCGAACAGGCCCCGCTATGCCGGGGCCAGCATGAAGGAGCGGCGGCGATGAGTGAAGCCACGGTCGACACCAGCGTTTTCGACGGCTTTCGCGGCGCGATGCGTCGGATGGCGAGCAGCGTGAGTGTGATCACCACGGTCAATGGCGACGCGCATCACGGCATGGCGGCAACGTCGGTCTCCTCACTCTCCTTCTCACCGCCCTCGCTGCTGGTCTGTATCAACCGCAACATCACAATGCATGATGCGGTGAAAATGGCAGGGGTGTTCTGCGTCAATATCCTGGGCGAGACGCATGGCGATGTGTGCGACGCGTTCGGTGGGAAGCTCAATGGCGCCGAACGCTTCACAATCGGCGGCTGGCTCGATCACGACACCGGCCTGCGCTATCTGCCGGATGCCGCAGCCTCGATCTTCTGCAAGCTGGACGCGACGTTCGAATACGGCACCCACACGATCTGCGTGGGGCTGGTCGAAAAGGTGATCCTTGGCGAGGAGGGCGCACCTTTGCTCTATCGCGAGGGCGGGGTTGGCGGGTTCCGTCGTTTCTAGAGCACGACCGTCCGGCCGATCGATTCCGATCGGTCGGACCGTGCTCTAGAGTGTGATGAGCTTGACTTAAACCAATATCACCTCGTCATTGCAAGCGGAGCGCAGCAATCCACCG
>CAITEF010000532.1 GCA_903891315.1 uncultured Rhodospirillales bacterium
AGAGCGTGCGCCGTCGATGATCGACGAATACCCGATCCTCGCTGTTGCCGCCGCCTCCGCCCATGGCGTGACGCGGATGCGCGGCCTGAAGGAACTCCGCGCCAAGGAAAGCGATCGTCTCGCCGCGACCGCTGCGATGCTGGCCGCGAACGGCGTGCGCGTCGAGATCGAGGGCGACGACCTGATCGTCCACGGCACTGGAGCGGCGCCGCTGGGCGGTGGCCTGGTGGTCACCCATATGGATCACCGACTGGCGATGAGCGGGCTGGTGTTCGGCCTGTCCACCGCGTCGCCCGTGACGGTGGATGACGTCACCTTCGTCGATACGTCGTTCCCCGGCTTCGCTGGTCTGATCAACGGGCTGATCGCGGGAGCCCCAGCGCTGGTGGCCGCATGAGCCTCGTCATCGCGATTGACGGCCCGGCGGCTGCCGGGAAGGGGACGCTCGCGCGCAGATTGGCGGCCCATTTTGGCCTGCCCTATCTCGACACCGGCCTGCTCTACCGAGCAACTGGGCGTCGCGTGCTCGACCATGGCGGCGACCCGCACGACGTGCCCACGGCTGAGCATGCCGCACGCACTCTGCTTCCGGTCGATCTGGAACGCAGCGATCTGCGCGGCCCGGAGGCGGATCGTGCGGCGAGTGCGGTGGCAAGCATCCCCGGCGTGCGCGCGGCACTGCTCGATTTCCAACGGCAATTCGGCGAGATTCATGGTGCGGTGCTGGATGGCCGCGACATCGGGACCCAGGTGTTCCCGAATGCTCGCGTGAAGCTTTTCGTCACCGCAAGCCCCGAGGCACGTGGGCAGCGGCGTTATGCCGAGTTGCTGGCTCGCGGGGTGGCGGCTGATCTTGCTGAAGTCACCGCCGAGATTATCGCTCGCGACGAGGCGGACCGGACTCGCTCGGCAGCACCGCTGGTGGCGGCTGAGGATGCGATGCTGCTCGACACCACCGCGTTGGATGCTGATGCGGCGTTTGCGGCGGCTTTGGTGATGATCCAGCAGCGGATTGGCTGAACCTACGCAGTCTCCCCAATACAGCAAGGCGGTTTGGCTCCGGCACACTCTCGGCTCTCGATGACGGGAACTATTGCACTCAGTGCGATGGTTTTCCCTGGAAAGGCCGGGGGTGATTTGCGTATCTTCAAAACAGAGGTGTTCGCGCGCTTTGCAAGCAAAGCAGCAATTTCAGATGCCGTACTGCGTGATGCTGTCACGAGAGCCGAGTTGGGCTTGATGATGCCGATTTGGGTGGCTGTGTGATCAAGCAACGCATTGCGCGGCCAGGTGAAGGCAGATAAGGCGGATTTCGGTCGATTATCTTGTTTCGATCTGGTGACCGAGCGGTGTTTGTTTACGGATTTGCAAAAAACCGTCTGGACAATATCAGTGCCCGAGAAATTGCGGCGTTCCGAAAACTTGCCAAGACCTTTTTAGCGCCGTCAGACGATGAATTGAGACGCGCTGTGGATATCGGTACTATGGTGGAGATTGAGGTATGAAGCGGCAATATGGCAGTGACATTCTGGCAGCGATCCACGAAACGGCGGAAGGTCTCCATCAAGCCG
>CAITEF010000533.1 GCA_903891315.1 uncultured Rhodospirillales bacterium
AGCGTCTCGGCAATGCGGACCACACCCTCGCTGCTCTTCTCACTCACGCGCACATCCATGCGGCGGTAGAGATCGACCTGAAGGTCATAACCCTTGTTCAGCCGCTGACGACGGGTCCCCGAACTGCTCTTCTTGTAGTCTACCATCACCGGCTGACCATCAGGCAGCCGCAGCAGACAGTCCGCTTTGCCATGGATGGGATGGCCCAGCAGATTGCCAGCTAGCCAGAATTCGTTGCCCACAATCTCGGCCCCTAGTGAGCGCAGCACGCGTGACCAGTGCTTGGCCGAGGCGGTGATTTCCGATTCCAGCGCAAGACGTTCGACTGTCCATGCCGCGCCTTGCAGGAAAGGCGCCAGCGAGCGGATGCGATCGGCCAGCAGTTCCGGCACGCGGGCGGTGATCGTGGCGTCGTCAGGATGATCGCTGCCCGGCACGAACAGCCGCTCGAACACTTCATGTGCCAGCGATCCACGCAGCATCACGTCGAGCGCCTCGGGAGCCCAGGCCACATGGCTTGCGCCCAATTCGCCCAGCACCCAGGCCAAGGGGCTGACCAGCAGGTTTTCCAGGCGGCTCGGGCTTTGCGGGCGTGGGGTACCATCTTCCTTCTGGCGCAGGGCGAGAAGATTGGTGCCGAGTTCATAGGAGGCTGGGATCGCCGGCACCTCAGCGGATTTGAATTCGGGGCGTGGACGCCAATCAATCAGGCGATCCCAGATTGTGCCTTCGCCATGCGAAAGCGGAACAACCAGCTTTTCGGGGTCTTCGCAGCCTTCAACCAATCTCGCGATCAGCGGCAGGCTGGATGAAGGCGAAACCAAAGAGCCCAGACGATCGCGCTCACTCATCAGCAGGATGGCCTGCTCGCTGGCGGCGCCAAGCTGGCGGACAAGGATCGCAAGAGCGGAATCAAGCTGGCTGGCCTGCGAAGGCAGGTTCAGGCCAGTTCCTTCGGCGATGAGCGCCACTTCGCTGTCGAGGAAAAAGGGATTGCCTGAGGGCGAGGCAGGATAGCAGCCGTCGTTGAAGCCCAGCACCAGCAGCTTGCGATAGCGCCGTGTGGGTAGTTCTTGGGCGTGGAGTACACTGACGCCGCCGAGATGATATGCCCCCCGCTCCGTCGGGATCGGCTGATAGGCCGCGGCGAACTGGATCAGCCTGTCCCATTCGGGCTCGGCATTGTCCGGCGCGGCGCCGATGGCCGCAGACAGGCGAGCGATCTGGACCTTGGCTTCGAGCACATCAGCCTCAAGCGCTTCATCATCGCTGAGCAAGGCCCGGAGGCGGCGAAGGTGATCCTTGAGCTGCCCGTTGTTCCCCGGCGATGGCGAGCGGATCAACGCAAAAAGCGTAGCAGGCTTGCCCGTCAGGTCTCGCGCCACATAGGGTTCGAAATCCCCCTGCATCACGCAACGGGCAAGTTCATTGCCAAGCTCGGGCGGCCAGCACAGCACCGGCGAGCAGTATAGCGTTGCCAGCGCCATGGAGGGCGCCGGGCGACGACGGCATTGCAGGAAATGCAGCACCGCTTCGCCACCGATGTTGCGGCGCATGGGCGTGCCCGGAAGTGACGAGATCACGATGCCAGCGCGGGCAAAGCTCTCGCTCAAGGCAAAGACATGTTCGCCGCCGTTTGGCACGATCACTGCCACATCGCTCGAACTCAGGGTGGGGTCCGCTCCCAGCCAGCGCTGAATGATCGCGGCTGCGGCCTCCGCTTCGGTCAGGCTGTCACGAGCCGACAAGATCGCGATGCTGTCATCCCCTGCATGGCGCATCGCCGCAGGATCAAGCGCGTGGCGCTGCACGTGTCCCAGCAGAGAATCTGCGGGTGCGGCTGCGGCCAGACGATCACCAATCATCCGCTCAAGGTCGGCATCGTCGGAAGCGATCACGCCATGATGATCCTCCAGATGCGCCAGCACAGCGCGCTCGAGAGTCGAATGGCGAGGATCATCGTTTCGCCGCAGAAGGACGACGGGTTGCAGCGCCTCGTCAGCTCCACAGGCGAGAAGATCGCCCAGCTTGCGGATCTCGGCAGGCGTGGCCTCGGGATGCCCTCGCCACAGGGCGATCAGCGCATCCAGATGCGCCTTGGCCCGTGATCCTTCAGGCAGGCGCGACGTATCGATCCGCGACGGATCAAGATCGGGCGTGGCCAGCATGACATGCCGCAGCATGGCCGCGACCGCAGCCGCCGTCTGATCGGGGGCAACCGTGAAGCTCTCAGCCCATGGCTGGCCGCCGTCCATCGCCTCCAGAATGGGGAGTAGCGGGACTTCCGCCCGCTCAGGCAGCGCATAGAGGCTGGAAAGCAAGGCTGCGGTTGTGGGCGTGCAACTGGCAAATCGGCCCTTGCCGAGGCGGAGGTAGCAATCTTCAAACATCACGGGTCATCCAGCAGTCGTCTCAGGCAGGTCAGGCAGTGCCCAAGGATCGCGGCGGCGTTTGATCTGCCACTCGTGATGGCAGGCAAGGCAGTGTCGTTCGGGCATGTCCTCGGACAGGCAGCATCCACCGAGCCAGGCCTCGCCTCGCTCAGCCATTGCGGCGAGTTCAAGGCCGGGCATGCCATAGGTGATATCGACACCATTCCGTTGGTGACAGAGCGGGCAGATGTATTTGCGAATTGTCGTCAAGCGATGTCTGCCCCGGTTCGTATAACAATTGAGATTGCCGCCGTTCGCATTCGTGCGCCTTTATTGCGACAAATTCGGTCGTAAGAGACTCAAGGCGGCGTTCAATCTATCGCGCATCAATGTTTCCAATGCGTCCGGTTCCTCGATGACCACATCGCCAGCCCAGCTGAAAAGGTGGTTCGCCAATTCCAGCAGGCCGCCGGAACGAAAGCGAATCAGCAGCTCGTCCCCGGCCGCCTCGATTTGCTGCCGCGGATGAAAGCGCCAAGCCTTGGCGCGGTCGACCGCCCAAGGCCGAACGCGGAGCACGATATCCTTCGCATCTTCTCGCCAGATGCCAAAACTCTCCGAGAGCCAAGCGTCCAGGTTCCAGTCGCTTGGGGGATACCCCACGATGTCTGTCTCGCGCACATCGCTCATGCGGTCTAAGCGAAACAGGTAGGGCGGATCTTCGCGGTCAGGCATTTTCCCGACCAGATAGGTGATCGGACCATGGACCAGCCCATAGGGTATCACACGGCGCCAGGCAGGAGCTTCGGCCCCTTCGGGGAGGTAATCGAAATCGACACAATGGCTGGCCAGGATGGCGGCCTGAATCTGGGTCAGATCTTCCGGTGCGGCGATGACAACCGGACCTGCGGCGACACGTGAACGTTGCAGCCGCGTCAGAAGGTCGAGGTCGTTGTCGAGACGCCGACGCCCATCGCTATCAAAACCAATCTTGATTTTCGACAGCAGCTTTTCAAGCGCAGCCGTATTGGCAGTACCATCATTACGCCCCGCATGGACGACCCCCTCAAGTGCCGCGACCTCGCCAGCGGTTGGACGGCTATATGCTCGCCCAGGGCTGTCCTTGATCCGAAACCGCTTGGCCCGCCCGTCTATGATTTCTTCGAGATCGAAATGGAGCAGAATAACATCTCGCATCCGCTCAACCGTGCGCCGATTGACGTCCAGCAAAGACGCCATTTCATCGAGTGTCAGACCTTCGATACTCTCGGTCAACGCATGAACCATCTTGAGCGTACGATCTAGGTTGCTCATGCGGTGGGTCACATCTTGTCCTTCGATCCGTCCATGTCGGATGCCCAAGAAATTGCGCAGCAACAACTACATTCCGCATTCACAGTAGCTGCTGCCCTGCTCAAGGGAAAGATGAATAGCAGCGTCCACGACCATTTTTGTCGTATGTATGTGATTATGATGCCGCATGTCCAAAGCACGCTCGGGAATCATCAAGCACATGTCGCATCGTCTCAAAAGCAGGGAACAGTTCGAGTCTTCGCCGCCAGGCGAGGCCGCGCATTTCGCGCATGCGGTGGCGCGCGTGTTAAAAACTGTCAGTTCCCAACAGGTGGGAAAATGCGGCGAAGATCTGCTGGATTTGGTCGAACGAGAGGCCCCGGTTGCAGCTTTGGTAAAGGTCGCCGATCGCGAGAAGCCGACGCTGGGCGAGGTTCGCTGCGTCGCCGAGCAGCTGCTGCGCAAGCGCTTGAAGACTTCGGCTTTGGGCAAGGTTCTGCGGTGGGTCGGTGAAATTTTCGCACTCGACGATGTCGAGCAAACCATGCTCGGCATTTTCGGACGATGGGGGAAATTCGATTGCTGGCGGGAACTCGTCCGCCTTGTGCCGCACGGTTGCAGCAATCTGACCCCCGCTGTGATTGCTCGCCTCGCCGGCTTGCCTGTGAGCCTCGTAGAGCAGAAATTGATGCCCGGCAGTGCCCTGCTGGCGACCCGGCTAGTCGGCGACGACCATGATGGCGAATACCGGGTCAGTTCGCTTCTTCGACGGATTGTCCGGACCCACGCCGAAACTCGCGATGAATTGCTGCGGTGGCTGATGCCCGTCGCCGAGGAAAGCTCACTCGAATGGGCGGATTTCGAACACCTGGGCACGCTTCGGGAGGTGGCAGAACGAGTGGCAGCAGCCGGTGAGCCCGTTAGCATCCTTCTGTTCGGCACTCCAGGCACCGGCAAGACCGAATTTGC
>CAITEF010000534.1 GCA_903891315.1 uncultured Rhodospirillales bacterium
CGAAAATCCGACGATTTTCCGAGCACGATTCCCAATGATGCCAAGGTCCTGCGTGGCGCTGCTCATGACTCTCTCCTTGACCCACGCACACCATTCTCGCAACAGTGTGTCGTTCGACGTTAACGAATCCTTGTTAACGTATCCTTTCACGTTCGTTATCGTATCCTTTCACGTTCGGCAACGTCAAGCGGTCCGAACCAGCGACAATCCGCAAACATTGGATGATAAGAAAATTTTCGACAACAAAGTGACAAATTCCGACAACCCGATTTTGCCGCTTGCCGCTCTCTATTTCCGCTTTGCGCGCGTGACAATCTGGGTTGGATTGACAAATTGCAACGCCAACAGCAACCAAGCCAAAGTTGTTACCATGTAAATCACCGCCATTGCATCCACCGACTGCCCGGCCCGAACACCCGCCGCGAATACTGCATAATATAGCGCCACCACCAGCGTCTGATTGCTCGGCCCGGCAGTGAGGAAGGTGAGTTCGAACATCGCAATCGTGCGCACCAGCACCAGCAGCAAGGCCGCCAGAATGCCCGGTGTCAGCAACGGCACCAGCACGTTGGTGAACATTCGGAACGTCCCTGCCCCGAACACCTTTGCTGCCTGCTCCACGCGAGGGTCGATCTGCTGGATGAACGGGATCATCACCAGAATGACGAAGGGAACGGTCGGCACCAGATTGGCCAGGATCACGCCGATGGCAGACCCAGCCAATCCCGCCTTGTAGAGCACGGTGGCAAGCGGGATGCCGAATGTGATCGGCGGCACCAGCATCGGCAGCAGGAACAACAGCATGACGAATTTCTTGCCGGGGAACTCACGCCGCGCCATCGCATAGGCGGCGGGCACGCCGATCAGGCCGGAGAGCAGCACGACCGCGCCCACCACCTCGAACGTCGCCATCATGATGTCTGGCAGCTGGAATTCCTCCCAGGCCGAGAGATACCATTTGGTGGTGAAGCCCACCGGCAGCCATGTGGTGAACCAGCGGGTGGAAAACGAGTTCACCACCACGGTTGCGATCAGGCCGAGCAGGTTGAGGATGAAGAACCCCACCAGCAGCCACACCGCCCAGACCCAGAGACGGCCAGCAACAGATTGCGTGCGGATCATTGTATCAGCCCTTCCCGCCGCCAGCCGGACCGCGATAGAGCAGCGACTGCACGCCCAACAGCGCCGCCACAATACCCACCTGCACGGTGGCCATGATCATCGCGATGGCGGATGCCATCGAGTAGTCGTATTCCTCGAACGCTGCGGTGTAGGCCGCCACCGAGATCACACGGGTGATGCCCGCCGGTGCGCCCAGCAGCACGGCCGAGGGAAACACCGAAAACGCCTGCACAAACGACAAGCAGAAGGTGATCATCAGCCCCGGCAACAGCAGCGGAACCAGAATGAAGCGGAACCGCTCCCATCCACGCGCCCCCAGCATCGCGCCTGCCTGCTCCAGTGCCGGATCGATGCCGGTGACGTAAGACAGCGTCAGCAGAAAGGTGAACGGGAAGCCGGTGATCACCAGGGACAGAAACACGCCCCAGTAATTGTGGATCAGATGCAGCGGCGCATCCGACAGACCGAATTCCAGCAGGGCGCGATTGAGCCAGCCGCGCGGTCCGAAATAGTTCAACATGCCCTCGGCGACCAGCACTGTGCCGAGCGTGATCGGGATCACCAGGATCGTCGTCAACAGCTTCGGCTTGACCATCAGACGCACCCGAAGTGCGACCGGCACCGAGAAGGCGAGGTTGATGATCGTCACCGGCAATGCGATCAGCAGCGTCTTCCAAATCGTGTCGTAGAGGAACGGATCGGAGAAGAACTTGATGTAATTGCCCAGCGTGCTGCCGTCCTTCGGTGCGAAAGAGAGGAACAGGCCGTAGAGAAACGGATAGATGAACAGGGCGATGACGAAGAACACCGCCGGCAATGCCAGCAGCGTCACCCCATCGATCCCCTTGCGTGCGAGCGCCTGCCTCATGCCGCATACACCAGAATGCGCTGCGGATCGGCGGCCAGACGCACGGTCTCGCCCGCGAGCACCGCCGCCTCGGAGCGGAAATACAGCTCGCTGCCATCGACCGTCGTCGCGAGCCCGAAGAAATCGCGACCGCGATATTCGGCGTTCTGCACAACGGCGGAAATCGGACCATCGGGCGTGGCCGACAGATCCTCCGGACGGATCGCCGCCAGGGCCGGACCGCTCGCGGTGAGATCCACCGAGGTGCCCCAAAGCTTCGCCCCGCCGACGGTGACTTCCAGATGTTCGCCAAGTTCGGCGTGGGACTTGATGATGTTGCGATATCCCATGAACTCGGCGACATCGGCATGTGCCGGTCGGCCATAGAGTTCGGCGGGTGTGCCGACCTGACGGATCACGCCGTCGCGCAGCACCACGATGCGGTCGGCAAGCGAAAGCGCCTCGTCTTGGTCATGGGTGACGTAGATGGTGGCTGAGCCGAGCGAGGCATGGATGCGGCGGATTTCAGCGCGCATTTCAAGGCGCAGTTTCGCGTCGAGGTTCGACAGCGGCTCGTCCATCAGCACCAGTGGCGGCTCCACCACAATGGCGCGCGCGATGGCGACGCGTTGCTGTTGGCCGCCGGAGAGTTGACCCGGCAGTTTGTCGCCCTGGTTGGTAAGGCGGACCAGACGCATCGCCTCGTCAACCCGACGTTCGATTTCGTCCTTCGGACGGTTCTGCATCCGAAGACCAAAACCGATATTCTTGCGAACGGTCATGTGCGGGAACAAGGCGTAGTTCTGGAACACCATCCCGAAGCCACGGCCTTCCGGCCCCAGCGTGTCGATGCGCTTGTCGTCGAGCCAGATGCTGCCGGAAGACAATGGCAGCAAGCCAGCCAGACAATTCAGCGCAGTCGATTTGCCGCAACCGGACGGGCCGAGGAGCGCGATGAACTCGCCCCGCTCGACCGTCAGGTTGATGTCTTTCAGGGCATAGAGTGAGCCAAAATCTCGGCTCATTCCATCCAGACGCAGCGCCTTGAAATCCCGCAAGCTCATGATATTACGTCAACTTCTGCTAAAGGAGATCCGCCACCGTCATTGCGAGAAGCGGAGCGAGGAAGCAACCCAGGGGACGTAGAGCCAAGTCTATGATTCCTGGGTTGCTTCGCTGCGCTCGCAATGACGGCGTAGGAGAGTGACCTTACTTACCCACCTTGGCGCCGACCTGCTGGTCCCAGCGCTGGAATGCAGCCACCAGCGGACCGGCATCGAGCGGCGTTTCGATCGGCGTCTCAGCGATCAGCTTGGCGTATTCCGGACGGCCAAACTCAGCGATCGCGTCCTGGCTTTCCTTCGGCGCCATGTCGATGGTCACGCCGGCACGCGCCGGACCCGGATAGAAATAGCCCTTGTCGTAGGTGAAAGCCTGGGCGGCAGGCTGCATCATGTATGTCACCAGTTCGAGCACCAGCGCCAACTTGTCGGCGGTCAGGCCCTTGGGGACGCACATGAAGTGGCTGTCGCCGATCCAGTGGAAGCCCTTCAGCGTCTGGATCTTGGCTTCCTTCGGCACCGTGCCGAGGACGCGCGGGTTGATGTCCCAGCCGACATGCGAGGCGACCATGAAGCGGGTGCCCTCGCCGAGTTCCTTGAACGTCGGGCCGGTGCCGGTCGGGTAGTATTCGATATACTTGCCGAGTTCTTCCAGATAGGCCCAGGTCTTATCCCAGCCCTTCTCCGGATCCTTTGGATTGGAGTCGCCCAGGATGTAGGGCAGCCCCATCATGAAGGCGCGGCCAGGGCCGGAGTTGGCCGGGCGAGCGTAGAGGAACTTCTTCGGGTTCTGCTTCGCCCAGGCGAGCAGTTCTTCTGCCGTGGTTGGCGGGGTCTTCACCACGTCGGGCATGTATTCCAGGATCGGGCCACCCGGGCAGACGGCGACGACCAGAGCCTGGTCGAGGGCTGCACCCTGCAGGCGCTTGGCCATCGGGCTGAGCACATCCAGGCTCGGCAGCGAGGCGGCGTGGTTGGGGAACAGCGGCTCCCACAGCTTCTGCGAAATGCCAGCGGCCAGCACGTCATTGCCGCCGAGGATGAGGTCGATATCAACCTTACCGGCGCTCTGCTGCGCAATCAGCTTGCCCGGAATCTCAGGGGCGGTGGCCGACGTATAGGTGATGTGGCTGACCTTGCTGGCATTTGCCTTGGCGAAGGCCTCAAAGCCCGCGCGGGTCAGCGCAAGATTGCCGGCCGCGTCGATGATCGACAACGTGACCGCTTCGGCGGCGCGTGCCCGCCCAAGACCGGCACCGGTGGCGGCAAGCGCTGCCGCTGCCCCCAGGACTCCACGACGCGTCGTTTCCAGATGGCTCATCTGCGTTTCCTCTCAATTGTCACATTGGACTTATGTTGACGACCGCCACACGCTACGCTGATAGGACGATCAAAACTAGGGAGAATGTTACCGTGACCACACGGCCGCCAGCACGCCCCACTCGCCCACCGCTGGTCTCGGTCAAGATCACCGACGTCGCCGCCCTCGCGGGCGTCGCCCCGATGACCGTCTCTCGTGTTCTCAATACGCCCGATCGGGTGTCCGCGCCGACGGCCGCACGGGTGCGCGCTGCCATCGACGAATTGGGCTACATGCCGAATTTGATCGCAGGCGGCTTGTCCAGCCGCCGCAGTCGGATGATTGCGGCTGTTGTGCCTACCATCGCCAGCCCGATGTTCAGCGCGCCGATGCAGACATTCACCGACACGATGGCCGAAAACGGCTACCATGTCATGCTGGCTTTGTCGGGCTACGATCAGGCCAGCGAGGACGCGCAGATCCGCGCCGTGCTGGCGCGCCGTCCGGATGGGCTGTTGCTCACCGGTGCGGTTCGCTCGCCCCCGATCCGAGAGTTGCTGCGGGCGTCCAATCTGCCGGTGGTAGAAATCTGGGACACCGCCGAGGACCCGACCGACGTTCTGATCGGCTTCGACCATGCGGAAGTTGGGGCGGCCGTGGCGGATTTTTTTGTCCGCCAAGGCCACACGCATTTCGCCTCGCTGTCTGCGCGCGATCCGCGGGCGGCTTTGCGACGCGAGGGCTTTGCCAAGCGGGTGGCACATCACGGCCTCACCTTGCTGGCGGAAAAAGTGTTGGATGCGCCGAGTTCGATTGAGGATGGCCGCAGCGGATTGCGACAGATTGTGGGCCTGCTTGGCCAACGCACCGCGCTCTTCGGCAGTTCGGATCTGGTGGCGTTCGGCGCACTAACCGAGGCGAGGCTGCACGGCATCATGGTGCCGGACCAGTTGGCGATCTGCGGCTTCGGCGATTTCGAGATCTCACGCGCCTGCCACCCACCGATTAGCACGGTGCATGTCGATGGCGCCGAGATTGGCGAAATGGCAGCCCGCGAGATGCTGGCGCGCATCAACGGTGCCGTCACTCCGGCCCGTATCGCCGTGCCATTCCAGATTTTGCCGCGCGCGACCACCTGAATCGTCTCTCCCAACCGATCTACAACTTTACGCAAGCAGACGTGTTAGCGGTAACATGGCATAATCTTTTCCATCTGCCAAGCCCGACCGAGCGGCTGCGAATCAGAAATCCGGGGCGGGTTGGCCACAATGGATCTCGACAACTGGGGCCCACTTGAACAGATAGGGCCGGAATTCTGAGGAGTGCGTGCGATGACGAGCAGGATGAGCGTCAATCCGGTTTTGAAGCAGTTCATTGAGGCCGAGGCGATCCCGGGCACCGGGTTGCAGGCCGACGCGTTCTGGGATGGGCTGGAGCGGGTGATCACCGATTTTGCGCCGCGCAACGACGCGCTGATGGAGCGTCGCGCCACGCTGCAGGAAGAGATCGACGCCTGGCATCGCGCCAATCGCGGCAAGCCGTTCGATGCGGCGGCTTATCACCAGTTCCTCACCTATATCGGCTATCTCGTCCCCACTCCTGCCCCGTTCAGCGTCGAGACCTCGAAGGTGGATCCTGAGATCGCCTCGACCGCTGGCCCGCAATTGGTGGTGCCGGTCTCCAATGCCCGCTACGCGCTCAACGCTGGCAACGCCCGCTGGGGCAGCCTCTACGACGCGCTCTACGGCACTGACGCCATTGAGGAGACTGGCGAACTTGCACGTGGCAAGGGCTTCAACACCGCCCGTGCGGCTGAAGTCGTCAAGCGCGCCAAGGTGTTCCTGGATGAAGCCGCCCCCCTTGCTTCGGGCAGCCATTCGGATGTTGCGGGCTATTCGGTGGTCGGCGGCGCGCTGGTGCCAGCATTGGCCCAGCCTGCCAAATTCGTCGGCTATTTGGGTGACGCTGCGGCACCGACCGCGATCCTGCTGGTCAACAACGGCCTGCACATTGAACTGAAGATCGACCGCAGCCATCCGATTGGCTCGGGCGACAAGGCAGGGCTCGCGGATGTCATCCTCGAATCCGCGCTGACCACCATCCAGGACTGCGAGGACAGCGTCGCCGCCGTCGATGCGGCCGACAAGGTTGAC